>NZ_RQSI01000013.1:0-128074 GCF_003856955.1 Novosphingobium sp. LASN5T | reverse complement strand
AGCAAGGCCCAGGCCGCAGCCGATTGGATGCATGCCCAGCAGCCCCAGGCCGAGGAGATGGCGGCGTGAAACAGGTTCGCAAAAATGGCGCTGGAATTCACATTAGCGCTGGACTGTCAGGATATGTCGCGGAGCTGATACCGGCGATGTTGCAGGCATTCATCGATGGCGATCGCGGTTTTGCACGTCGGGACGCGACATGATCCGCGGCTCTTACCCCCCGCCTCCAGTTCCCACACTGGCAGCGGAAGGTGGCCCCATCCTCGAGCCATTGACCGTACGTGTCGCCACGGCGGTCAAACTCACAGGCCTCAGCCGATCGCGGATTTACGAGCTGATTCAGTCAGGCGACCTGCCGGCGAAGAAGATCGGGCGCTCGACCCTGATCTCCTTTGCAGACCTCAAGCGTTTTGTGGCCGGCGCCCCATCGGCCTAACCGCTTGCCAATGCTACTGCGGGCAGAGCTTTGTGCGATTGGACGACCTGCATCCCGAACGTCGGGCGACCGCCGGTCCGCGCATTGACCTTCGTTTCGGGTACTTCCACTTTCTCTTTTAGCTCGTCGAGTTGGTCCGACCAAAATTGCATCATGCGGACGCGCTCGCTCCAGAACTCGCCGCGGGCATAGATGCGGCGAACGGCATTCTTATCCTGGTGCGCGAGTTGCCGTTCGATCGCGTCGGGCAGGAATAGCCCGCTTTCGTTAAGCAACGTGTCCGCCATCGACCGGAAGCCGTGCGCAGTCATTTGATCCGGGCCGTAACCGAGTGAGCGAAGCGCGGCATTGATCGTGTTTTCCGACATCGAGCGGGTCGGCGTGCGGAATGACGGAAACAGATATTTCCCGCCGCCGGTGATCTCCCACAGTTCGAGGATCATCGCCTGGACCTGACGGGACAGGGGCACCCGCAGCGGGATGCGCCGCTTCATCTTTTCGGGCGGGATGTCCCAATATGCCTTCTCCCAGTTGATCTCCTCCCATTCCCAGCGGCGCAGCTCGCCGGGCCTGACAAAGACATGCGGACTAAGGCGCAGGGCAAAGACGGTGACGGCATGGCCTTCATATCCGTCGATGCTGCGCATGAGCGCGCCTACCTCGGGCGCTTTCGTGATCGCGGCGATGTGTGTGACGATCGGCGCGGCGATCGCGCCCCGCAACTCGCCCGCGGGGTTGTCGATCAATCGGCCAGTGTGGATCGCGTAGCGGAAGACGCGCGACAGCACGCTCCTCAGGCGGCGCGCACTCTCACGACGGCCAGTTCCCTCCAGCTTGCGCAGCACCGCAATGCAGTCAGGCGGCGTGATCTCCGTGACCGGCGCATGTCCCAGCGTCTGGTTGGCGATGTCGAGCAACCAGCGAATCTTGCGCAGCGTGATGGGCGCCAGCGCCTCGTCGACGCACTTTTGATACCATTCGTCGCCAACCGTCCGAAGCGTGTTGGCGGCCGCGATCTTCGCCGCCTTGCGTTCGGCGAGCTTCAGCTGCGCGGGGTCGAGTCCCGAGGCAACCTGCTTGCGTGCCTCGTCGCGTCGGATGCGGGCATCGGCCAACGAAATCTCGGGCCACGGGCCGATATGCAGCGTCTTCTGTCGTCCGAGATGGCGATAGCGAAAACGCCATAGCTTCGACCCGTTGGTCTGGACGGAAAGCAGCAGCCCCTCCGCGTCATAAAGGGCGTAGGGCTTAGAGCCCTGCTTGGCGGAAGTGATCTTGATATGTGTGAGCATTATGTGGGTCCCAGCTTTGGCCGGAACCGGGGCAGAACCCCCAATAAGACCCACAAAATGGGGGTCCTGTAGCTGGATTCAGCCGGACGGTCCCGGACGATTGCCGGTGATTTTCCGACCAAAAATGCTTGGAAACCAGTCACTTGCTGGACTTCCCCGGACGTTGCCGGAAAAGCCCTTGGTGCCAGAAGAGGACCCGCATCGAATAATTTTTTCTGTGTTATAACAGCAACATAGACGATGTGGTTTTTGCGAAGGCCCGCACAAAAGCCCGCATTTCGGTGTGGTTTAGAGGTTCGAGTCTTTTGCTAGGACTCGAATCTTCAAAAAATGGCGGATTTCCGCCATTTTTGCACCGTGAACAAAAGCAGAAAATCTAGCCTTGTAGGGACCGAAAGGCCCGCAGAAAACCGTTCATGAAGCGTTCCAACTTGGCCCGCGTACTCTCAGGCGATCTCGTCCAACACGCGATTGGAATGGATAGTCTGGCGGCTGTGATCGGCAGGCCTGGCCCAATTACCTACGCCGGGGTGAGAGCCCCAGAAAACGATGCGGGGTCCAGGCCTGCCCCTCCGTCAGGAGGAACTTGTCATGTGCGAGCCGGGTCAAAGGAGGATCCAGACTTCCACATGTGAAGCATGACGACCGCCAGCTTTCGAGCCACAGCAACCCTGGCTTTCGACAAGCCTACTTTCTTCCTCAGTGTCAGCCCCCATGCCTGCAGTGCGCTTTCCGTCTTTGTCGAGCACAGCAAGACGGTGGCAGCCGAAACCAGGTGAGTCCGCGTGAGCTTGCTACCGAACCTGCTGATCCGGCCGACCCGGGCGAGAACGCCCGACTGATGGATTGTTGGGGTCAATCCGAAATAGGGGCCAACATCGCGGGTTCGCTGAAAGCGCGACGGATCGCCGATGGCGCTGTAAAAGGACAAGGCGGTGATTGGACCGACGCCAGGGACGGTCATGAGGTTTGAACAAACCGGATGAGCAAGAGCTGCCGCACGGAGCCGCTTGTCCATTCCTGCAATATGCGAACGAAGGTTTTCCGCAATCGAAATGAGCGGCCGGACGTCGGCATCGACATCGAGCCCGTCCGCCCGCAGAATTTCCAGCTGATCTTCGATGCCGCTCGCGAGCCTGCCAACCCCGCTGCTCGTCTTCAGCTTTCCTCCGTGCAAACGGACGATGGACTGAACCAGGGCGTCGATCTTCATGCGCTGCTGAATGAGGTTCTTGCGGACATTGAGGAGGCTGCGCAAGTTCTGACAGTCGAGTGGCTTTACGAAGACCTCTGCCCCGATGGTGCGTCCGACGCGGCCGAGCTCCGCAAGCCCTCTCGCATCGTTGGAGTCAGTCTTCTGCCGCCGGATAGCGAGGAACTTGGAGGCACGACGAACCTCAGCGACATAGACGGGAAAGCCCTGAGCCTGGAGTTCACGCACCATGTGAGTGCCTACGCCCGCTTCGATGGTGATGCGCTGCACCGCTTCGACACCAAATGGGCGCAGGATATCCTTTATCTGGCCAGCATGCGTTTCTCGTTTTCCTTCGAACAGGATTTCACCGAATTCGTCGATGAGGCACACTGCTGTTTCCGCAACTCCGGTATCCAAACCAACCCAGTACCTCCGACCTGCCAACACTATCCTCCATGAAAACATAGCATTTTGGCGCGGCGTCATTTAATCTCGCGGCAGGAGCCCTGCAAACTTCCGACGTCCGCAAACCAATGTGAGGGTAGCAATCGGAAATGGATTCGCCGAATGGGATTGCTCCTTCGAATTACGAAACATGTTCTAGGAAATCGTAGGAATGGCCAAGCTCGATCCTCGCCGCGCGCTCGACGAGCTAATCAAGGAACGGGGCGAATCTTATTCGTCAGTCTCGCGCCTGCTGAGCCGGAATGCGGCCTACATCCAACAGTTCATCAAGCGGGGTAGCCCGGCGCATCTCGACGACAGCGACATCGCGCAGCTGTCGGTTCATTTTGGCGTCCCCGCCGCTGTCTTTGGCGGAGACGAGGTTCCGGAAAGCGCGGGGCTATCGACGATTGCGATCCCGGTTCTTGGCGCCACCGATGCTGACGATAGCCTTGGGCGTGTCCGTCTGGTCGACGAGGCATGGCTGCGCAGTCTCAGTCACAAGCCGACGGGAGTTTCGATCGTCAGAATCGAAGGCGACGCGATGTATCCGACATTGCGGGATGGCGATGAGGTGCTGATTCAGCGCTATCTCGCCAACGAAAATCCTCGCGACGGACTCTACGTCATCCGAGCCGATACCGGATTGCTGGTACGAAGGATCGCGCTCGAACCGGCGCGAAACCGCATCGCCGTACTGACTGACAATCCAAACTATCCCAACTGGGATGGACTAATCAGAAACGCGATACAGATCGTAGGGCGCGTCATCTGGATCGGCATGCAGCTAGCGTGAATCCGCCGGCTCGAGCGTTGCCCCGTCAGAGCGAGGCGCACGACCGCTCAATCCTCGGCGCCGGTTGACCACTTGAGGCGGATCTTCAGGCCATTCAAATGGGTCCAAGGCAAGATGCCGCTGTGTTGAAGCATGCCGACGACAATGCCTGGCGCGATACCCTGGCTGTCAGCAAAGTCGAGAACCGCCCGTTCGCTGCGCGGTTCGGTTGCGACGAACTGTCTCCACGCGGAAGTCGGAACGAGAGTGTTGCAGGCCCATGCATCGGCCTCCTTTTCCTCGTCGGTGCCATCGCGCGACTTGTCATCGACGAAAACGTTCTTCTTGCTGTGGAGCAGAATGTGCGCGGCTTCGTGAAAGAAGCTGAACCACAAATGGTCGTCTGATTTATGGCGTGCACTGAGCTGGATCACGGGCTTACGAGGCGAAATCCACCATGCGGCGCCACTAAGCGCGGTCTTTGCAAGCGGCGGCACTAAAGCGACTGCGACACCGGCCTCGTTGCAGAGCGCGCGCACAAGGGGAACGGCTCGCTCGACGGGTTCACGCGTGAGGGCACGGATCTGCTTCAACGCCAGCTTGAACTGCGTTTCGCTATAATCTGCACACTCCTGCTGCTCCGCATCGAGTTCGCCGAGACGCAGCCAGGTCGCGAGCGCAACTTCATTGCTTTTGAACGACGGTGAGTGCCGATAGGCAACCTTCGCCAAGCCGTACTGGCTATTCCAAGCGTCGAGCGATCCTACGCCGAAGAACGCAAGCAGCTTCGAGACCGCGTCGACGGGATTGACGGGCTTTGGGAAGCAGCGGCGCTTTACCAAGTCATTGATGGGGAATGTCTTCGACCAGGCGATAGCGTCCTTTGCCCGTGCTGCGTCAGCCTCACGGGCTCGATGGAGCTGGTAACCGGACTCGATCGAGAGCCACAGATCGGCGTCAACTCCGAGAACCTTCTCGAACTGGATTGCAGTTTCCGGTTCAAGTGGTGCCTTGCCGGCAATAATCTCGCTGATGAGCTTGGCCGAGCGCCCGCATCGCCGAGCGAACTCAGCTTGTGACATGCCATGGACTTCCAGGCGTTCTTCGAGGATCCAGCCGGGTGGAACGGCATAGTCCGGTCGGAACTGATTGGCTGCGGTCGCCATCGTTGCATTCTCCATCAGTGATAATCGACCACTTCGATGATCGTTATCGCTGTCACCTTGGTTAGATCGATTCCCCCGTCTTCGTTGCGAGGGATTGGATCATGGTTCACTTCAAAAATCAGTCGCTTGGGATGAACCAAGTCGACTGCAAACTGCTCGTCCCGGTGCTCGGTCAGCTGATGCCTTCGTTCGGGAGGCGTAACCGGCACCAGACTCAGGTCGCGCGAAGCACGAAGCACCGTCATGCGCTTCATGATCGCCTTGGCCATGGGTGTCCCATAGGCTTTGAGCAATTCTGCCTGCGCATTGAAGGTCTTCTCGAGCTTGCGCTTTCGAAAATCGATATCCAAGAGAATGGCTCATTTTCGTTACCTAATAGGTAACGCCTTAACGGAGGCTTGCTGATTGCGCAAGGGAGGGTGCGGTCGAGCTATTGCTGACTTGGCGTCGACCCGAGACAGGCGACCTTGCCTCCATGATTACGTCTGTTCGCTTTTCCATCTTAAGGCGTGAATAGGCCTGCCGGCTCCGCATAGCTTTTGATCGTCCGTTCGGGCCGCTCATGCCAGCCGATGTTGAACGCCCAATAGGTCGGAAAGAAATACAGCGTCGAATAAGGCAGATTCTCGTGAATCCATCGCGCCAGGATCCGCCAATCACCTGGCTCCTGATTGTTCGCCCAGAAACTGGGAACGACTACGCAGGCCATCGCCCCCAAGCAGCCTCCGGCGTCAAGGCGATCCCAAATGTGTCCGGCGTAGTTGCTCTCGTTGGACGCGCAGGTGTAGCCAGCCTTCTTCTTGCGCTGCATTTCGTTGCAGAAGCCGTTCACCTCGCACGAGCGGTAAGCCGAGCGGATCGCGATCCGCCCCCACTGATCCTGCAGTGGCTCGAGCAGGTCCTCGCACAGCCGCTTGCCCGCCTTAATGGCTAGGTCCGGGTCATCGGGCGCGTTGTTGAGCCCGTGGACCATGGCCACTTCCGAATAGAGCATGTCACGCATGAAGAAGGATTTCGACAGCTGTACCCGGCCCAATTCCGTGAGCGCAGGAACGGTTCGTGCCGTCCCGAGCCGCTTGATCGCCCCTCCGTTTGGCTCCGCTACCCATCCGATCCGCAGCGCAACGCCGTCGCAGACCTTTGCCGGAGTGATTGCGCCGACTGGCGCATCTGGAAAACCCATGGCCTCGGCAAAGGCCCGGTAGTCGTCAAACCAAGAGCGTTTCGGGCAAAAGCTCTGAACGATCATCGCTGCATCGCGCGCGCAATAGCGTTGGGCTTCGATGACTGCGGAGGCCGTGCGGTGAATGAGTTGGTATCGAATTTTCCCGACCGTCGCCGGATCGAGATCGAGATTTCGGCATAGCCGCTCCAGGCGTGCCGGGCGTGCGGTCGCATCCCCTTTTGCTTCTGAAAGCCACTCCTGGACTGTCGGGCCGAAAGTCTCGTCCACTTTCGCCTCGACGGCCAGAACACCAAGGTGCCTATTAAGACGAAGGATCGCCATGAGGTCGGTCTGACTCGGTCGCTGACCATCACCAAGGTCGACCGGGCGCTCAAAAAACGCATCGACCAATGTAGCTCCCTTGAACGCGGGGTCATGATTGAGAGCCGATTTCACTGAAGGCGGAAGCCCGTTCACAGAAAACCAGAGATCAGCCACCGATTTGGCAGAACGACCTGGCTGCCAATGCGTTGGAGATCCGAGGTGATGGATCACGTCTTCGGGTCGCAATACCGGGACATGCAGGCGGCGGATGGTCGATTCACTTTGCATGGCGCCGAGCTCCTTTTCTTCCAGCATCATGTCAACAGCAGGCAATAGGCTCACGGCCATACGACGAGCTCGCCTTGAGATGTTAAGAGATCCAAAAGGCCAGCGTGCCACATAGAAAGTCGCACGATGTCGGAAGTGAAGATATCCTCGGCGCGCAGGACCGCGAGCGTAAAATAGGGCAATGACACGATCTCACCACACGGACCTAGCGGAACGCTATTTTCTTGAGGACCTCCCCGGCGCCACTCAACTGGGCGCCCGGTTAAACGGGATTCTCTTGAGGATCGATGCAGGCGAGCAGGTGGCCACGCTACAGCGGCAGTTTCTCGCCACGACCGGCCTGCATGCACTCGTCACCTTGACGGACGGTAAGGCAACCCTGGGAGAGTTTCAGGCCGCGGCCGAGCAGGAGCAAGCCGCGCGCATTGAAGAGGCTTCGGTCAAGGCCGTGAAGGATGCGGCAGAATTGGCGGAACGCGCTGATGCCAGAGCCGCTGCGGTCAAGGCAACCTTCGCCGCCATGGCTAATGACCCCGCCCTCCGTCGAAATCGAGAGGCCAAGGAACTGCGGCAACGCTTCGGCGTGGGATATATCGAAAGCGAAGATTATCGGCGCGTGATGGCGCTACTCAGGCAGGTCGCCACCGGGCAACGCCTCACTGTCGAGGACCTCGCATGGCTCAAGACCGAGGCCGATTACTGCTGGACCGACGAACTGCAGAGAGCCTGGCATGCGTTGGAAGCCGAAGCCCTGACCAAAGCATGGGAAAGCAGCGGTGATCCCTGGAATGCCGTGAATGCGAGCGGGCATTGGCGTAAGGCTGGTGAACCGGAGCGAGCTTTGCGTCTGACCGACGCGGCCTTGGCAAAGGTCGGATCAAATCCCAAACTTAGGTCGGCCTTGGCGACAACGCGTGGCGGAGCAATGCGTGACCTGCGCCGCCTCGACGAGGCGAAGGCACTGGCAAGCGAAGCGCATCAACTGACCTCAAGCGACTATAGACCATGCACTTTGTTGGGCGCTGTCCACATCGAGCTTGGGGACCTCCCTGCGGGGCACGAATGGTATGCAAAGGCCGAGACCCTAGCACTACTTTGGCAGAAGTTTGGTTGACCTTGCGTTCAAGAGGCATCCGCAGCGAGGACATTGGGGCGGTGGAGAGCGTGACAGGTGGTCAAGAATGGCTTGGCGCACTGCTGGCAGTGTGGGTTGCGGCGGCGGGCCAAGGACTCTTTTTTTTCCGTCCCGCCTGAGCGATCCGGCGGCTTTGGAGGTAGGCATAGGCCATCATGGTCATTAAAGCGTGGCGGTGGAGTCCGGTCCAGGACCGGCCCTCGAAGTGATCCAGGCCGAGCTCTTCCTTGAGTTGCTGATGAGCTTGCTCGCATATCCAGCGCGCTTTGATTGCGCCGGCCAGGTCCTTGACCGGGGTGCCGGCGGGCAGGTTCGAGAGATAGCATTTGCGTTCGCCGTTCGAGCGATGCTCGCCCACCAGCCAGGCTTCCTCCCCCGGCATGTGCTGGGCTCCGGCGGAGCCGATCCGCTGGGGAGCTCCGTCGGCGATGCGCACACGCACGGCGGCAAAGCGTGCGGCTAGGCGTCCCTTCGTTCCCTTGCGCCAACTAACCTGACGCCACTTCGCGGCTTCGAGCATGGTGTGTGCGGCCCGGGATTTGACGTCCGGCACGTGCCGCACCCGGGGCCGCCCGCGACCAGCGACCGGAAAGATCAGTTGCACGTCGGCCGGGTAGATCTTCTGGTGCCGGGGGGATGCCGACGGCCCAGCACAGGCCGCGCTCGCTCAGTGCCTGCCGGAACGGAGCGGACAACCCATAACCGGCATCGGCCAGCACGCAGCCGAAGCGCACCCCGGCCGCGATAACGCGATCGATCTCCTCGATCGCGATCTCTGGCTTCGTGCGATATTCCTGCAAGGAAGCAGGCACGCCGGCCTTGTCCATCCGCCCAACATCGCTCGTCCAGCTTTCCGGTAGGAACAAACGCAAGCTCAGCATGAGTGGAACTTCGCCGGAGGCCAACGTCACTGACACCAGCGTCTGGCAGTTCGCGTTCTTGCCCAGCGCCGTGGCGTATTGGGGTGCGACACCCACTGACGCCTTGCCCTTCTTCGGCAGGGCGGTGTCGTCGATGATCAGCCAAGCGTCGTCACCGCCAACCAGTTCGTCCGCCTGGCTCCACAAGGTCGCTTCCAGCGGGGCGCTGTCCCACAGGCCGGCACCGATGAAATGATGCAGCCGGTCATAAGCGACCGCGTCCGACCGGGCCGCCATGGGCTGAATGCTCTTGCGATCACCCGGCCCAATCAGGCCGGCGATATAGGCCGGACACATCCGACGTCCTGTCTTGTTCCCCAGCCCCTCCAAATACGGGCCAAGCCACCGCTCCAAGCCACCGCTCCAAGTCTGCCTGCCAGTTCTCGCCCATCGCCAGCCTCCGTCAAAGCTGGCTCTCCATGAATCACGCATTCGACGTCAGGGGAATCCCCAAAATCACATTTCTGCCAAAGTAGTGCTAGGCAGATCGGCGATATTCCGCTGGTGTAATGCCTAACACCTTTCTGAATGTTCTGTTCATATGGCTTTGATCGGAGAAACCGCAATCAGCCGCAATCGCTTTCAAAGGCAGATCCCGTTTGAGAAGCAATGCCTTTGCTTTCTTAATTTTTCGTTGAATTACGAATGCATGTGGTGTCACGCCGAATTCGAGCTTGAACCTTCGGGAAAAATGAAACGGGCTTAATCCCGCGATCGATGCCAAATCCTCGAGATGAATTCGATCGCCTAGCGATTCCTCGATGTACTCTGAAACCACCTTCCGCAAATTTGATCCTAAAGTACCAATATGAGTTTCCTTTATTGCAATATCAGCATAGTTTCTGATCAGGTGGACTGCAAGTTGCGTTCGTAATGCATCAATGAAGAGGCACTCGCCTACTCCAAAACCACTGTATTCCTGTTCAAGCATATTTAGACAGAATTGGATCATATTATCCGTCGTACAAACACGGTCTGCAATATCGATGCTCGCGAGGTCCCGGTCAAATATTTGGGCAGCGGTTTCGCTGATCGCACTATGGCCAAGATAGATATGCCTGACGTTGATCGCATCGTCCCATTGCCACGTCGATTGTTCACCCCGTGTGAGCAGGGAAATGGAGCCCGGCCGAAGTTTCTCGGTTTGCCAAGGGCCATTGCAACGACGGCGCATGCTGGTATCGGCGTCTTGATAGACCACGATCATATAATCCCGCATCGGCGGAATCTCGACTTCGAGGCCAGCGTAACGATAACCCATTAATGTTAATCCGCGCCAGCCTTGTGCAGTGCTGTCGATCGTTTTGCGTCCAGGAATCCATTTCGTGATATCTTCTGGCGGAATTAGATCATTCATGGCTCACCCCCCAACCCAGAGCGCATGGTGATTGGAAAAATCTCAGTCGAGATCGGCCATTTCAAACCTGGCCAGTTTCGTTCTCTCCTGCACCAAACACTATGGCTTGCTCTTCCATCTGTGCAATTTGAGCTTCGCTGTACCCAGATTCAAGCAGAATGCACCGGCTGTCCTGCCCGAAGCTTGGCGGTGCACTGCGGATAGACCCGGGCGTCCGGCCGAACAGTGCCGGAATTCCCGTGCCGCTGTAATTGCCCATCTTCACCACCATGTTTCGGTGAATGGTATGGGGATGCGCCAGCGCCTCGCTCACGTTGCGCACAACGCCTGTCGGCACGCCGGCATTCAGCAGCATATGTTCGAGAGTTTCGGCCTCAAGCTCGGCAAGGCATTGCGTCAGCAACTCGCCAAGTTCCCTGCGATGCGCGATTCTTGCGGCATTATCGACGAAGCGGGCGTCCACGGCAATATCCGGGCGTTTCAAAACTGCACAAAGTTTGGCGAACTGGCCATTGTTGCCAACGGCAAGATAGATCTTTCCGGTGCGCGTCTCAAACATGTCATAAGGCACGATGTTCGGATGTCCGTTGCCCGTTGCTACCGGAATTTTGCCTGACATCAGGGCGTTGGCGGCCTGAGGATGCAGCATGCTGATCGCACAGTCGTAGAGCGGAACCTCGATTTTCTGGCCAAGCCCCGATCTGCCGCGCTCGATCAATGCGGCAAGGATTGCATTGCAGGCAATAAGGCCGGTCCCGATATCAACCACCGGAGTGCCCATACGGACCGGCCCGTTTCCGGGGTCGCCGTTGATGCTCATCAATCCGGTCATTGCTTGGACCACCGCGTCATAACCCGGATGTCCGCCCAGGGGACCGTCAGCGCCGAAGCCCGTCACATGACAAAGGACAAGCTTCGGGAACAGCGCTTGAAGCACTTGATCGTAGCCCAGCCCCCATTTTTCCAAAGTCCCGCTCTTGAAGTTGTGGACCAGCACATCCGCGCTCTCCAGCAGCTTGAGCACGACCGTGCGTCCTTCGGGCTTGCCAACGTCGATGCCGATCGATCGCTTGTTGCGATTTGCGCCCGAAAAATAGGCGCTGAGACCATCCTTGAATGGAGGGCCCCATCCTCGCGTCTCGTCTCCTTGAGGTGGTTCGATCTTGATGATGTCGGCGCCGTAGTCGGCGAGAACTTGCGTGCAGTATGGTCCGCCGAGAACACGGCTGAGGTCAACGACACGGATTCCTGTGAGGGGACCCGAGGTCATAGCACGTTTTCGTATAGTGACACGACATCATCATAAGACATGTCGCAAGGATTGTTGGCTATCAGGCGAGTAAGTCCCGTGGTGACTTCGCGCGCCATCGCCGGAACGGCATCGGCAGAAATGCCCAGCTGCGATAGCCGCGTTTCCAGACCGCTCGCTGCGAACATTTCCTCCATTGCCGAAATGAGACTATTGGCAGCCTCCGCGTTGCTTGCAAAGGTCCGATTCGGCAAGAATACCTTGGCAAGATGCGCGTATTCAGCTTCTGCGACTACCAGATTGAAGCGCATCACTGGTGCAGCAACCAGAGCATTGCCATGTCCATGCGGCACGTGAAAATGGCTTCCCAGCGGGTACGATAGTGCATGGATCGAACCCACGCTGGCGTTGATGAATGCCATGCCTGCAAGGGTTGCGCCCAGCAACATTGCTTCGCGTGCGGCTAGATCCGATGGGGTGTCGAGGACGCGCGGCAAGTTTTGCCCCAGGAGCGAAAGGGCCTTGTCTGCCAGACCGTCGGAAATCAAATTCTTGCGAGTCCTGCTCGTCGAAGCCTCGATGGCGTGGACCATGGCATCGAGTGCGGTCGCTGCCGTGATCTTGCGAGGCATGCCGAGTGTAAGCGCTGCGTCCAGCAGCGCAATGTCTGGAAGCAGTTGCGGCGCGTAAACAGCCAGCTTTTCCTGTTTGGCACTGGTCAAGACGGAAACCGACGTCACTTCCGAGCCAGTGCCGGCGGTTGTGGGAATCTGGATGAGTGGAAGCCTTTGGCCGATTGCTTTGCCGACACCAATCATGCCGTCGATAGTCTGGCCGCTCGCCGCTGCCAGCGCGACCACCTTGGCCGTATCGAGGGAGCTTCCTCCACCTAGGCCGATAATTGCGTCGGCTCCGAACGATTTGGCGAATCCAACAGCTTCCGAGACGATTGCCATGGGCGGATCTGCTGCTACGCGGTCAAAAATCTCGACCGCGATGCCTGCCGCACCGAGGCTGGACATGGCCTGTTCGGAAAATCCACAAGCCACAATGCCAGGATCGGTGACGAGCAGGACTCGGCTGCCTCCCAGCTCGCAGACGAGGTCACCGACTTGGGACAGCGATCCCGCTTTGCAAATAATGCGCGGACAAGACAGGAAGTTGAGGTCCATAAGTTTCTCCGGTGAGGAAGTTGCTCCGATCAGAAGGCGGCTTCCTTGATCATGTTTCGGGCGATTATCAGTTGTTGAATTTGGGTGGTGCCTTCGTAGATACGGAACAGGCGCACATCGCGGTAGAACCGCTCCACCGGGTATTCAGACATATAGCCCGCGCCGCCATGAATCTGGACTGCGCGATCCGCGACCCGGCCGACCATCTCGCTGGCGAACATCTTGCAGCACGCCGCGTCGGTTGACACGTCCTGGCCCGCGTCGCGCCGACGAGCGGTTTCCTCGATCATGCATCGTGCGGCAAAAGCCTCGGCCTTGCTGTCAGCCAGCATGGCCTGAATAAGCTGCTTTTCGGCTAGGGGTTCACCGAACTGCTTACGCTCCAGGGCGTAAGCGAGGCTTTCCTTGATCAGCCGCTCGGCGGCCCCGACGCATATAGCTGATATGTGTAAGCGGCCGCGATCAAGGACCTTCATCGCTGTCCGAAACCCTTTGTTTTCGAATTCAGGCCCGCCGATGATCGACGATTCATGCACACGCACATCCTGGAAGATCACATCGCAGGTCTGCGATCCCTTCTGTCCCATCTTGCGATCGCGTGCACCGAACGAGATACCAGGGGTAGTCCCGTCCACGAGGAAGGCGGTGACCCCGGAGGAACCTTTGGTTCCCGGCTTGGTACGGGCGAACACCGTAAATAACCCTGCCAGCGGAGCGTTGGTAATATAGCGCTTGGTGCCATTTATCACAAAGTGCTCGCTGTCCCGCTTCGCGGATGTGGAAAGTGAGCCAGCGTCGGAGCCAGCATCGGGCTCTGTCAGGGCAAAGGATGAAATCAATTCGCCCGTGGCTAGGCGAGGCAGGTAGTGCTCCCTTTGCTCAGGCGTGCCGTCAATGATGATACCCTGCGATCCAATGCCGTTGTTCGTGCCGAACAGAGATCGGAATGCGGGAGATGCTTGACCAAGAATAAATGCCGCCTTTACCTCTTCGGACATGGTCAGGCCGAGGCCACCAAACGCCTCGGGTATCGACATGCCGAAAAGACCCATGTTCCGGATTTCCTCGGCAAGAGCCTGGGGAATTGCATCATTCTCGGCCACCTCGGTTTCGCACGGAATGAGCCGCTCGCGAACAAAGCGATCCAGCGTGTCCAGGAACTGTGAAAGAGTTTCGTTGTCCATTGACATGAAATGGGCTTCCTAAAGGCTCAGGGCGAAATGGCGCTGACGTTGCGGACAAGTTCAATCAGCCGGGCAGCAATGTCGGTTTCGATCCAGTCGCGAGTCAGATGAGATGCCGCCCCGCCGCAATTGAAGGCCAGAACGGGCGCACCGTTTGCAGGGATGAAGGGCACGGCAACGGAGTTCACATCCGCCTTCCATTCGCCGATCGAGAGGCAGTATCCGTGTTTGGCGTAGGTCTCGAGAGCATCATTTATCCCTCTCTCGATTGCCGGCCATGCCTGACCCTCGTGGTGGCGGATGTCCTCGATAATTTCAGATCTGCGCTCTTCGGATATCCCCGCCAGAAAGGCGCGGCCCACGGCCGTGGTCGCCAGTTTGATATGGGCTCCCACGTCGATCGCGAGCGTGATCGGGTTCGAGCCGCGGCAACGCTCCAAGTATATCATCGTCAGGCGATCCCTGCCTGCCAGCGCAACAGGCATGCCCGAATAGTCTGCAAGTTCCTGCATGTACGGCTTGGCCAGATCTATGACCGGCAATCCGGCAAGGCATGAGAATCCCAGCGAAAGTACCGGCGGGGCGAGGCGGTATCGGGCTGTTTCCGGGTCGAAGCTGAGGTAGCCAAGGCGGTGCAGCGTATAAGTCAATCTCGATATGGTCGATTTGCTCAAGCCGGTCCGAGCGGCAAAATCGCCGTTGCCCAGCGCCTCACCCTCCCTGCGGAAAGCGCGCAAGACCTCGAGTCCACGCGCCAGGGCAACCACGAAATCGCGGTCCGTACCTTCCTGTTTTGAAAGCTCCTTGCGCGGTCGCACCGCAATACTCCTCTCACCCCGGCCGTTGCCGACTTGAAATGTCTCTACACTGGTAGTAAGAGGTTTGTCAATATTGCGGAATATATTTCCGCAGAGCGGAATAAAATCGGGTTTGTCCAGTTCCGCGTGGTTGCCAAAACTCGACGGTGAAGAGGATTGTTATGACTCAACATGACTATGCAGACATCGCACTGTTCATCGCAGGCACGTGGATCGGCCCGGAAGAGCGCGAAACCCAGCCCGTCATCAACCCGGCGACCGCCCAGCAGATCGGGCTTATCGCGAAAGCGACGCCCGATGATCTCGAGGCTTCGGTGAGATCGGCCCGCGTGGCATTCGAAGGGTGGCGGCAGCTTTCGCCGCTTGATCGCAGCGCCATACTGCGCAGGTTTGCCAATCTGCTTCGTGAGAACGAACAGGCAATTGCAGCCGCCATTACCCTCGACGAGGGAAAGCCATTGGCCGAAGCGATTGTTGAAGTGCGTTCTTCGGCCGATCATATCGATTGGCACGCCGAAGAAGGGCGTCGCATCTACGGTCGCATAATCCCATCGCGATCCCCTGCTGTACAGCAGCAGGTTCTGCGGGAACCGGTGGGCGTCTGCCTGGCAATCACGCCATGGAACTTCCCTTTGAGCCAGGCAGTGCGAAAGGTTGCCGCAGCATTGGCCTGCGGTTGCACAATGATCCTGAAAGGCCCTGCGGAAGCCCCGTCTGCGTGTATGGCCATCGCCCGCTATCTGCAGGAAGCGGGATTGCCTGATGGATGCCTCAATCTCGTCTGGGGCAATGCCGCAATGATTTCAGAAACATTGGTGGCCCATCCCGATGTTCGCAAGATCACCTTCACCGGATCGGTCGAAGTCGGCAAGAGCCTTGCCGAACTCGCTGGTCGTCACATGAAGCGCGCCACGATGGAACTTGGCGGTCATGCGCCTGTCCTGATTTTCGATGATGCAGACGCCGAGGCGACCGCAAGGGTGCTGGCCGGCAACAAGCTGCGCAACGCAGGACAGGTCTGCATATCGCCGACCAGGTTCTTTGTGCAGGCGAGCGTTCACAAACGCTTTGTCGCAGCTCTGGTTGATGCCTTTGCGACGGTCAAAGTGGGTGACGGCCTTGAGCCCGATATCCAGATGGGGCCAGTGTGTCACGCCCGGCGGATTGCCGAAATGGAACGCCTGGTCGACGACGCGCGCGCCGGTGGAGCCGCCATCCTTGCCGGCGGCACACGACAGGGGAATGCGGGCTATTTCTTCGCACCGACTATCGTCGATACTGCGGACGATCGTATCGCGCTGATGCGGGATGAACCTTTTGGCCCCATCGCCGTGGTTTCGCGCTTTGACGACATGAGCGATGCCATCGATCGGGCAAACGCATTGCCGTTCGGCCTGGCGTCCTATGTCTTCACCAACTCGCTTGAACGCGCGGACCGCGCTGCGGCATGCCTGCAGGCCGGCATGGTCAGCATCAATCATTTTGGACTGGCCTTGCCCGAAACCCCGTTCGGA
The DNA here is from genome assembly GCF_003856955.1 of Novosphingobium sp. LASN5T. Lineage (NCBI taxonomy): Bacteria > Pseudomonadati > Pseudomonadota > Alphaproteobacteria > Sphingomonadales > Sphingomonadaceae > Novosphingobium > Novosphingobium sp. LASN5T. The sequence continues at coordinate 111,640 of NZ_RQSI01000013.1, read as the reverse complement.
GGGGTCCGTGACAGTGGATATGGCACCGAAGGCGGCAGCGAGACTTTCGATGGCTACCTCAACACGAAATTCGTTTCGCGTTTCGCAGGAGTTTGTGCGTGAGCGATGGGCAACTGGTGCGGATCGAGTGGCGAAATCGTGTTGCGCTTCTGACCATCGACAATCCTCCGCTCAACCTCCTGAAGGCTGCGGTACGTGCCGCCCTGCTTGCGGCGATACGCACGGCCGCCGCCAGCGATCCCGAGCGAATTGTCATAACCGGGGCAGGCAAGGCGTTCGTGGCCGGGGCCGATGCCCGGGAATTTGGCGATGCTCCGATAGAGCCGCATTTGAACGACGTGCTGCGGGAGATCGCGCAACTCTCCGTGCCGACCATCGCTGCGATCAATGGGAGCGCGCTTGGCGGAGGCCTCGAGATTGCGCTGGCCTGCCGGTGCAGGGTTGCCGCACCTTCGGCCCGGCTGGGCCTGCCCGAAGTGACGCTCGGGGTAGTGCCGGGCGCTGGTGGAACGCAGCGTCTGCCCCGTATTGTGGGCATCCCCCACGCGCTCGACATGATTGTGCACGGAAGGCTGCTGTCGGCACGGGAGGCGCATGATATCGGACTTGTCGATAGTGTTGCATCCGATCCCGTCGCCGCCGCTCTCGGCATGGACCGGAATCAACTCGATACCATGCTGGTCGCCGACCGGCGTCCCGCGCCAGCGGCACATCCAGATGCGGTGTCGGCCATTGCCAGGGATGCTGCCCGCCGCGCCCGAGGGCAGAAGGCCCCCGAGCGCGCGCTGGAACTGGTGGCCGGGAGTACCGACTGGGACCTTGATGTCGGGATGAATCGCGAGCGGGAGGCCTTCCTCGAACTTCGCGGATCCGATCAGGCCAAGGCATTGCGCCACATCTTCTTCGCCGAGCGCGCCGCTTCAACCCGGTCATGTTACCCAAGACCAGACCGTCCGATCGAACGGGCGATTGTCGTAGGCGGGGGGAATATGGGCGCGAGCATAGCCTACGCCCTTGCCCGAGCCTCAATCACGGTGACCTTGGTCGAGATGGATGCCCAGCGGGCAGCAGATGCCCGGCGGCGATTCTCGGGGCTGGTCGAACAAGGCACAAAGAAGGGGGTCCTGACCGAGAAAGAGGCTAACAGTATCAGCAGTTTGACGAACGTGGTGGTGGGGCTCGAAAATCTCGGGGCGGCTGACATCGCCATCGAAGCCGTGTTCGAGAATTTCGCTGTCAAAAAGGCTATCTTTGCAGCCCTTGGTGACAATCTGCCGCCTTCGACAATTCTCGCAACGAATACCTCGTACCTGGATGTCGATCTTCTGGCGGAAAGTGTTCCCGAGCCCGCGCGCTTCCTGGGATTGCACTTCTTCAGTCCTGCGCACGTGATGAAACTGCTCGAGATCGTGCGTGGTGGCAGAACGGCTCCGGAAACTCTTGGCGTGGGCATCGCGCTCGCCAGGATGCTAGGCAAAGTGCCGGTCGTGGCCGGTGTGTGCGATGGCTTCATCGGAAACCGGATACTGACCCGATATCGCCAAACGGCGGACATCCTTCTTGCCGAGGGCGCAACACCGTCGAGCATCGATGCGGCAATGCGGGGATTCGGCATGGCCATGGGCCCCTATGAAGCCCAGGACATGTCGGGTCTCGATATTGCATATGCCAATCGCCAGCGACAACGCCTGGACGGCCGCGCCGACGCAAGAATGCTTCCCATACTCGAGTGCCTGGTCGAAGAGCATGGTAGACTTGGCCGTAAATCGATGGCTGGCTGGTATGATTACGATGACGCGGGTCGGCTCCGGCCGTCCGCCTTGGTCGAAGACCTCATCGTGGCGATCTCGGCGAAAGAAGGCTTTGCCCGTCGGACTTTGAGTGAGGCGCAGATTGTCGATCGAATTATCACGTCCATGATCGTCGAAGCCTGCCTTATTCTTGAAGAAGGAATCGCCGCCTCGACACAGGACATCGATCTGGTCTTGGTTCATGGCTACGGATTCCCTCGCTGGCGAGGGGGACTGATGTATCACGCGGACACATTGACTCCGGCTTGCGTGGTTGCAAGGATCACCGAGTTTTCGTCCGCCGACCCTCTGGGCTGGAGAGTCCCTTCACTGATCACGAACCTGGTTCGCGACGCCAGGTCGTTCGCGGATGCCTGAACTTGAAGATAGGTCTGAAGACATGGCTGATGTGTTCATCTGCGATTTCATCCGCACGCCGATCGGCCGCCACGGCGGGGCCCTTGCCAGGGTACGCGCCGACGATCTGGCCGCTGTTCCGATCAGATCCCTGATCGAGCGAAATCGGTCGATCGACCTGGTCGAGATCGATGAGGTCCTGCTTGGCTGCGCAAATCAGGCAGGCGAGGACAACCGAAACGTGGCCCGCATGGCTGCCCTGCTCGCGGGCCTACCCGAGGAAGTTCCCGGCCTGACCCTGAATCGCCTTTGCGCCTCAGGTCTTGAGGCGGTTATCACTGGTGCCCGGTCGATACGGTGCGGTGAACTCCAGCTTGTGATCGCTGGCGGCGTGGAGAGCATGAGTCGAGCCCCGTTTGTTCAGCTAAAAGCCGAAACCGCGTTCTCACGCGCTGTCGCCATGGAGGATACGACCATTGGATGGCGATTCGTCAATCCGGCGATGCAGACGAGCTATGGCGTCGACTCGATGCCCGAGACCGCCGAAAACGTCGCGATGGAGTATTCGATCGGGCGGACCGATCAGGATGCCTTTGCCCTGCGGTCGCAGGCCAAGGCTGCCAGAGCAGGCAGCAACGGACGATTGGCGCGGGAAATCGTGGCGGTCAGCGCCCCAGTGAAGCGGGGGCAAGCCGCGATAATTGACGCTGACGAGCATCCGAAACCGAACACGACCATAGATGACCTCGCTCGACTACGACCAATCGTGCGTACCGACGGGACCGTCACGGCAGGAAACGCATCCGGGGTGAACGATGGTGCCGCAGCATTGCTGCTGGCGTCGAAGGAAGCTGTTCGTCGATATGGGCTGACACCCCTTGCCCGAGTGGTGACCGCTGCGGCAGCTGGGGTTCCTCCCCGGATCATGGGTATCGGTCCGGTTCCGGCGATCAGAAAGATACTCGCTCGGCAATCGCTGACGATGGGCGACATCGGCGTGATCGAACTGAACGAAGCCTTTGCCAGCCAGGCGCTGGCCTGCACGCGGTCGTTGGGTCTGGATGATGAAGATCATCGCGTAAATCCCAACGGCGGAGCGATCGCGCTCGGTCATCCGCTGGGCATGTCCGGGGCACGGATTACGGGCAGCGCAGCGATTGAACTTGCTCAAGGGACCGGGCGCTACGCCATTGTGTCTATGTGCGTGGGCGTCGGACAAGGAAGCGCGCTGCTGCTGGAGCGGGTCTAGGAGACCTGCCTCTGGGTGGCCGCAAAAAACGACAACGGAACGCGCAGTAAAATTCAAGACCTGAAGCCAAGCACGACATAGCTTCTCCACTGGATCAGCTCTCGGCCGCCCGAAGTTTCGGACAACGATCGATTGGGGCGTTCAAAAAAAGATGGATGGAGAGGCCAAATGGCGGACAATCGGGAAGCAGATTTCCTGCGCGAATTGTACGAGGATTGGAGCAGCCGGATGGCCGCCAATCCCGCAATGTCGATTGCCGATTTGCGCAGTATGTTCGACGAGTGGGGCAAACCAGCACGTGAACCCGAGGGCGTAAGCTACAAATCAGATGAAGTCGGCGGAGTCCCGGGAATATGGGCATTTCCGCAAGACGCCGATTCCGCGCGCGTCATTCTCTACACCCACGGCGGAGGTTTCGCCGTGGGATCGGCAGATAGTCATCGCAAGCTCGCAGGGCATCTTGCCAGCGCTCTGGGCGTAACTGCGTTCATTCCCGATTACCGGCGGTCCCCCGAATTTCCGTTCCCTGCCCAGATCGAAGACGGGATCGCCGCATATCTCGGTTTGATCGAAAGAGGTTTCCACCCTGGATTCATAACGACTGCGGGGGACAGTGCGGGCGGCAATCTCGCCATTGCCATTGCGTTTCGGCTCCGTGAGCTGGGCCGGCAACTTCCGGGCAGCATCATAGCTTTTTCTCCCTGGCTGGACATGGCGCTGCGTGGCGCGACACTCGAAGCCAACGCGGCGACGGACGCTCTTGTCGGGCGCCAGATACTCGAGGGCATGATCTCGATGTTTCTTGGCGGCACTGCGGACCCGCTGGATCCGCTGGCCAATCCACTCGAGAATGACTTTCAGGGCTTCCCGCCGCTTTATATCAATGCCGGTGGAGCCGAGGCATTGCTGAGCGATGCCGAGTCGTTGAGCGAAAAAGCTCGCAACGCAGGCGTTTCCGTCACCCTCTCGGTCGTCCCCGGAATGCAGCATGTCTTTCCGGCCCTTGCCGGGCGCGCGCATGAGGCGGACGACGAATTGCTCAGGATCTCAGCGTGGTATCGCGCACTTTGACCGCCGGAAAAACGCATCTTGCAACAATGGTTTGCGCGGAAATCCCGCGCTGGAGGTAAATATGATCAGAAATGTGACCGCGACAAAGACCCCTGGCGCGGACTTTGACGCAATTGTGATCGGCGGAGGCTTCGGAGGGCTCTATGCGGTCCACAAGCTGCGTAATGACCAGGGTCTCCACGTAAAGGCCTATGACAATGCGAGCGATGTCGGAGGGACCTGGTACTGGAATCGTTACCCGGGAGCGCTCTCGGATACCGAGAGCTTCTGCTATCGCTTCTCATTCGACAAGGAACTCCTTGATCAAGGCAGCTGGCAGACCCGCTATCTCACTCAGCCCGAGATTTTGGAATATCTCAACAATGTCGCTGACCGCTTCGACTTGCGCAGCAGCTATCAGTTCAACACCAAGATAGTATCGACCCGTTTCGACGAAGCGACTGGGCTATGGCATGTAGTAACGGACAAGGGTGAGACGGCATCGGCCAAGTATCTCATTACCGGCCTGGGACTTCTTTCGGCGATCAACAAGCCGACGTTCTGTGGCATCGACGACTATGCCGGTGACATTTACCATACAGGCGCGTGGCCTGAAGGGGTCGATCTCAGCGGAAAGCGTGTCGGCATAATCGGGACGGGCTCAACCGGAATTCAGGTGATCATTGCCCTGGCGCCCCAGGTAAAGCACCTGACCGTATTCCAACGATCTGCCCAATACGTCGTTCCGATCGGAAACTGGCCCGAAGACACTGAGACGATCGATACCTACAAGGCCAACTATGACGAAATCTGGAAGCAGATAAAGAGTTCGAATGTCGCCTTCGGTTTTGTCGAGAGCACCGTTGCGGGAATCGACGTCCCCGAGGCCGAGCGGGAGTGCGTATTCGAGGAAGCGTGGCAGCGCGGTGGTGGATTCCGCTTCATGTTCGAGACCTTCAACGATGTCGCGATCAGCGATGAGGTTAACACCTCGGCGGCAAACTTCATCAAGCGGAAAATTGCCAAGATCGTGAAGGATCCAGAAATCGCCCGGAAACTGACGCCCGGCGATATCTATGCCAAGCGCCCGCTGTGCGCGACGGATTATTACGGTGTTTACAACCGGAAAAACGTATCGCTGGCAGACGTCAAGGACGATCCGATCGCAGAATTCACGACAAGAGGCATCCGCTTGGCCAGTGGGATCGAACACGAACTTGACGCGGTGATTTTCGCTACAGGTTTCGATGCGGTCGATGGAAACTATACGAAGATCGATATTCGGGGACGCGGTGGCGTCACCATCCGGGACAAGTGGGCCGATGGCCCTCTGGGTTACCTCGGGATGATGGAAGCCGACTTTCCGAACATGTTCATGATCCTGGGCCCCAACGGTCCATTCACAAACCTTCCTCCCAGTCTCGAAAGCCAGGTGGAATGGATTTCCGACACGATTGCAACCATGGAAGCTGACGGCCGCTCCACTATCGAGCCGACGCAGGAAGCCGAAGATGCCTGGGTGGAAACCTGCCGGACAATTGCCAACATGACACTGTTCCCTAAGGCGGAATCGTGGATTTTCGGGGCGAACATTCCTGGCAAGAAAAACGCAGTGATGTTTTATCTCGGTGGTCTCGGCAATTACCGTTCAGAACTTCAATCGGTACGGAATTCGGGCTACGAATCGATGATATTCGATCGTCAGACTGCAACCACCGCGCTTTGATGACCATCGAAATTCGTTCGCGTCTGAACGACCGGACTGTTGCATTCCCCATCCCCCGCAAGGCCGTGACAGGTTCGGTCGTGCGGGGGACACGCTGCTTGTGGCCCGTCGATCGAGGGGTTGTCAGCAATCAAGGCTCGATTTCGCGGCATCGCCTCTAGCCCGGCTTATTCATGAGCCCGCTGCACTGGGGTGTTTAGGGTTTGGTGGGTCGGTTGCCGCGTGATCTGGGCGAGCGCCGGCGCCGGCGTTTTTCCCCGCAGCAGGAGCGATGGGCTTTTCGAGGTTGATGGACGAGGGCTCGGGCTTTCATCGGCACTGCCGCACTGGCTATGTCGGTGCTGGCCGGAGAATGGTGGCGATGGCTTTGAACACGCCGGCGTCCGGGCAGGCTGACGCGAAGGCGAGATGGATACGCGAGGAGGTTTCGATGACGCGGGCAGCGACCTTGAGCAGCCGCAGGCGTAGCGTTGCGAACTCGGCTGTGGCGAGCGCGGCTGTCTTGGGGATTTCCTGTTGGATGCGCCACATCAGCCAGTAGACAGCGGTGTGGAGGATGAGGCGCATCTGGTTGGCGTTGGCGGATCGGCACGAGGTGCGATCGCTAGCGAGTTGAGCCTTGTGGCGCTTGATCAGCCTTTCGGTCTGGCCGCGCGCGCAGTAGAGCGTGTCATAGATATGCTCGGCTGAGCCTTCGGTCAGTGAGGTGACGACATAGCGGATGTCCATGCCCAGCGTGCTGGCCTCGATCCGGGCGACGACGCGGCGCTGGCACTTCCAACTCTTCGCGCCGTAGTGCGTTTCGGCATAGTTGCGCAGGACCGGATACTGGGCCGTGGCCCGCTTGACCGCGCAGGCATCGACGATGGCAACGATGACCGTATCAGCACGCAGCGCGGCATTGGTCGGCAAGCCGAACACGTAATCGACGCGGTGGGCCTCGCAGAAGGCCTTGACTTCGGGGCGGCCATAATGCCCGTCGCCGCAGAAGGTGATGTGCGTTTCCGGCCAGTACCGGCGGATATGACGCACCAGGCGCCGGATGTGGCCGGCAACTTCGGCGCCCGACGGCGTCTTGCCGGTGCGCAGCAGAATCGCGACCGGACGACCGGTCGCGGTGTCGTACACATGGATCGGCAGGAAGCAGCGCTCACCGTGATGCCCGTTCCAGAAGGACAACTGCTGATAGCCGTGCACGACATCGCAGGTATCATCGAGGTCCAGCGTCACCGCCGCCGGTGGAGCCGGATAGCTGGCGCAGTAGACGCCGATCATCTCAGCCATCATCCTGGCCAGCTCACGTGTGGTCGGAGCATTCTCCCAGCGGCTCATCGTCGGTTGGCTGGCAAGCCCCGCGCCCGATCCCGGCAACTTGCCCAGCGCCAGGCGGAAGCCCGGATCGTCGCGCAGGGCGTCGAGATCATCGGCATCTTCATAGCCGCACGCGATCGCGAACACCCGGGCACGTAGGATGTCATCGAGGCGATGGATCACCCGCGTCGGGTCACGCGGGTCGGCGATGCAACTCGCAAGCCGCCGGCAGAGCCCCATCGCGCGCTCGGCCTGCGCAAGCAGCAGAACGCCGCCGTCCGAGGTTAGTCGGCCACCATCAAACGCGGCTGTGATCTTCTTCCCGCCGACCGCTGGGAATCGGAATGAGGTTGAGATAACGTCTTTCATGGCGGGTGTGGCCTGTGGCATTTTCTGCCCTGCAGCAGGGTCGGCGTAGACACCCAGTTCCTAATTCAGATCAGAGGCTTATGCCACTCCCGCCAACCCTTCAGGCCCCCGCCGGTGAATAAGACGGGCTAGCCACCCATCGGGCGCAACCGGAAGGGTGTCCCCCCATTGGGCTTGTTCCCCGTCGGATCGTGGCCCCTTCCGGCTCGACAAGAAGCGTGCCTTCTGCGCCGGCAGCCTTGATGCTTCTTGAGCGGAATGCAGGGTGATTGGGGCAAGCCTTCTTGGTGCACCCTCGCAGGATTGTTCAATCCTTGTTCGCAAGGATCTCCAAGACTCATGCGCCTCTTCGGCTTTACCCCCAACGGGAAACCAAGTCTGCATCTGGACACCTATGCGCAACTGTAACGGCGCGCACAGCCGAGCTTGGTAAGCAAGGGAGAGGGCAAAATGAATTTGAAAACAATATCGCGTCTCATGTGTGGCTGTACGTGGGCCTTGGCGCTGATCCCTGGGAATGTGAGCGCACAGGCTGTTGCGAGCAGTAATGATGCCCAGGCTGAACAGACTTCATCCGGAAGCGAAGTCGAGGAAATCATTGTTACCGCACGGCAGCAGAACGAATCCTTGAAGAATGTCCCGGCGTCGGTGGCCGTGCTGTCCGCAGACACGATCGAAAACACCAAGGCACGCGTCGCGGTCGATTTCGTGAACCTGACATCGGGTGTCACCATTCAAACCGCGACGACCGATCCATCCGACGTGTCGATCAACATCAGAGGCCTGAACAGCCCCCGCGATGCGGAGAACAACATTGCCTTGGTGGTCGATGGCGTGCTCAAGACGAGTATCGCCTCGACCAACGAGCCCCAGGGTGCGCTTGCACAGGTGGAAATCCTCAAGGGTCCGCAAGGCGCGATCTACGGGCGCAATGCGTCGGCCGGTGCAATCGTGATCACCACCAAAAAGCCTACGCCGGAATTGTCCGGGCAGATCAAGGGGCGTGTCGCGAACGACAATACGTACCTCATGTCCGGACTGTTGAGCGGCCCCATCACCGACAGTGTCGGGTTCGTACTTAACGGTGAGTGGACCAAGTCGGACGGCTATTATCGCAACACGTTTGTCGGATCGGATTTGCATCAGAGCGTCTATGGTTATCGCGGCAATCCGGCATCGGTAGACAGCTACAACAAGCTGAACCTCTTCGGGCGAATCCTGCTGGCACCTTCGGACGATACCGAAATCGACCTGAAGGCCAACTATGGCAGGAGCCACGGCGGCGCACTGAGCTTCAATGCGGTTTTCCAGATTCCTACGCTCGCCCAGGCGTTCAACGATCCGATATTCAACGCAAAGGTCAGCGATCACAAGTTCATCTTTACCGATGACACCGAGGCCAAGCACTGGCAGCGGACTTATGGCGCATCGATGAGGCTGCGACAGAATTTCGACTTCGGTTCGCTGATCGGTGTTGTCGCATATAACAACAACAAGAACGAATACATTGCCGGTGGGACCAGCGGCGCGTTCGGCTTCTTCAACAATGAACCGACCTGCCTCCGCAGCCGTGCGGCCACCGCAGGGGTTGTCAACCAGGCACCGTTCACGAAATACAATGCGGCATTCGGCTTTGCGATGCCCTATTCGCCTTCCACTTGCGACGGCATCCAGGGCAATCGCCGTACGCAGACAGACGTAATTTCCGAAATCCGGCTCATGGGTGGGGAAGGCTCTTCCTTCAACTGGCAGCTGGGTGGAAGCTACATCTTCATCGACAGGCGGGTTTGTGTGAACCTGACGCTTGACACGGGACTTGGCGGGACGCGTCAGTGCTTTACGATGGACCCCCGCTTCCCGACCGAAAACCTGACAGATGACAACTATCGGACCAATGTTTATGCCGCATTTGCGGCCGGAGACTGGGACGCTACCGACAAGCTGCGCCTCGGTGTCGCGCTACGCTATGATATCGAAGCGCGTGACCGTATCAACAATGTTCCGGTAAATGCTCGCACGCGCTGGGTTGGCAATCCGCGTACCGGGTATCCGATTGGAACCGCGACGACTCCCTCGAACTATTTCCTCAACCCCGGCCTTGATCCGGCATACAACCCATCTGGGGTGATCGCGCCGATTTCTTCAACCTTCAAGCAACTCCAGCCGAAGATAACGATCACCTACAAGCCGAACAATGATCTCACGATCTTCGGGAACTGGGGCATCGGCTTCAAGGCTGGCGGCTTCAATCCGGCAGGCACCGAGGCGATCATCAACGGCTACTTCAATCCACCACCGCCCGTGGGCATCAGCGCGGGAATCTCGGTTCCGGACCTGATCAAGAAGGAAACCAACAGCGCGTTTGAGATTGGGGTGAAGGGACGTCCGTTCAACGGCCTCAACTTCGAGGTGGCAAGCTTCCTGACCAACGTCAAGAATATGCAGTTCTTTGAATTCTTCGTGGGTGATTTCGGCTTGCTGCGCAGCACCTCGAACATCGACAAGGTGAAAATCTACGGAATAGAAGGATCGATTGACTACAGGATCTCCCCAATTTTCAAGATGTTTGTCAACGGGAATTATACAAAGAGCGAAATCAAGAAGAATTCCGGCCGCCCTTATACGGTAGGAAACAAATCTCCTGCGACGCCTGACTTTTCGATCAACGGGGGCGTTCAGATGAACGCCCCCGTCACGGATCTTGTCAATCTTGTCGGCCGTGTCGACTTCAGGGTTGTCGGTCCGACGCCATTTCACACGGTTCAGCGAAATACCACACCCACGATCTTCGGCTTACCGGCTACTTACGACAATTCCACACGCGATACTTTCGCGACGGTCAACGCAAGGCTGGGCGTCGATGTCGGCAGTTTTTCGATTTCGGCATTTTCTACCAACCTTTTCAACAAGCACTACGTTGAAGACGTTGTGATCGCGCCGGAATTCGGGGGCGACTTTATCGCAGGCGGCGCGCTGCGCCGGTTCGGCGTGGATCTCTCCTATAAGTTCTGAGGCGTGGTTCAGGCATTTTTTCGTAAGTAAAGTTCCACCCTTACCGAGGTAGCTACGGCGTCTTCATCAACCTACGGCTTCTTTGAACTGCGATTTTCTGAACCAGATAATTGCCAGTATCATTTGCCAACAATGTCGATGCCGATAGCTCCTCGGTCTTTTTATTACTATTGAGGAAATTCATCGGCGAACTTGGGTTCCGCTGTCTCCCATTCCTTTGAACGAACCCATCCGTGGTCGATAGACATCCTTGCCGTCGGAGATGTTTGCCCATGCAAGCCCTGGTCTGCGTGAAGCGCGTGATCGACTACAACGTGAAGCCTCGGGTGAAGGCGGATGGCACGGGGGTTGATCTTGCGAACGTGAAGATGAGCATGAACCCGTTTGACGAGATCGCGGTCGAGGAAGCGATACGCCTGAAGGAGAAGGGCGTGGTGACCGAGATCGTGGCGGTGTCGGTGGGCGTTGCGAAATCGCAGGAGACGCTGCGCACGGCGCTGGCGATGGGCGCGGACCGGGCGATCCTGGTGCAGGTCGATGACGGCGTCGAGGTCGAGCCGCTGGCGGTGGCCAAGATCATCAAGGGGATTGCCGACGAGGAAGCCCCCGGCCTGATCATCACGGGCAAGCAGGCGATCGACGATGACAGCAACCAGGTCGGCCAGATGGTCGCCGCGCTGCTCGGCCGCCCGCAGGGGACCTTCGCCAACGAGGTCTCGGTCGAGGGCGATGCCGTGGTGGTCAAGCGCGAGATCGACGGCGGTCTGCAGACGGTGAAGCTGGCTCTGCCCGCCGTGGTCACCACCGACCTGCGTTTGAACGAGCCGCGCTATGCCTCGCTGCCCAACATCATGAAGGCCAAGTCCAAGCCGCTCGCGAACAAGACGCCTGCCGACTACGGCGTCGACATCGCACCGCGCCTCAGGACGCTCAAGGTCACCGAACCGCCGGTGCGCAGCGCCGGGATCAAGGTGCCCGACGTCGATGCGCTGGTTGCCAAGCTCAAGGAATTGGGCGTAGCCTGAACACTCACCACCTCCTTTCGGCTCGAGCGAAGTCGAGCCACGCTCGCAGTGTCTCGACTTCGCTCGACACGAACGGGGTTGGGTTGAAAGGAATGATACGATGACCAAGGTTCTCGTTCTGGTCGAACACGACAACGCCAGCGTCAAGGACGCCACGCTCGCCGCCGTCACCGCTGCGGGCCAGCTTGGCGAAGTGACCGCGCTGGTCGCCGGCGCCAACTGCGATGGTGCCGCACAGGCCGCCGCGCAGATCGCGGGCGTGGCCAAGGTGCTCAAGGCCGACGACGCCAGCCTCGACAATGCGCTGGCGGAGAACGTCGCCCCGCTCGTCGCAGGCCTGATGGCGGATTACGACGCCTTCGTTGCGCCTGCCACCACCACGGGCAAGAACGTCGCGCCGCGCGTCGCAGCATTGCTCGATGTCATGCAGATCTCGGACATCCTCTCGGTCGAGGGGCCCAGGACCTTCACCCGCCCGATCTACGCCGGCAACGCCATCGCCACGGTCGAGTCCAGCGACGCCAAGCTCGTCATCACCGTGCGCGGCACCGCCTTTGCCAAGGCCGCCACCAGCGGGGGCAATGCCAGCGTCGAGACCGTCAGCGCCACCGCCGACAGCGGCCTCAGCAGCTTCGTCAGCGCCGAGATCGCCAAGAGCGAGCGCCCCGAACTGACCAGCGCCAAGATCATCGTCTCGGGCGGCCGCGCGCTGAAGGATGCGGCCACCTTCGAACAGATCATCACCCCGCTCGCCGACAAGCTCGGCGCTGGCATCGGCGCGAGCCGCGCGGCGGTCGATGCAGGCTACGTGCCCAACGACTACCAGGTCGGCCAGACCGGCAAGATCGTGGCCCCCGAAGTCTACATCGCCGTCGGCATCTCGGGCGCGATCCAGCACTTGGCCGGCATGAAGGACTCCAAGACCATCATCGCCATCAACAAGGACGAGGACGCCCCGATCTTCCAAGTCGCCGACATCGGCCTCGTGGGCGACCTGTTCACCCTGGTCCCGGAACTGACGGGCAAGCTTTGACGCTCCTGCAGAACCGGAAAAGCTGTGAGCAACCTGTCGAGGCAGTCGGTGGCGTCAGCGAACTGGTCGAAGCGACCGATCGGTTCCGGACCGGATTGAGGCAGGCACAGACTCATTCTTAGTAATTGCCAGCGATTACCGCGCGTTCACCGCCGGCTGACCTGCACCCGGAATCTTGGACCGTTCGGAGCTGGAAAATTCCAGTTATGAACGGAGGTCCAGGATACGGAGTGTGTGATGAAGAGATCAAATTTTTCGGAGGCGCAAATATGGGTTCTCGTAGCCATTGTGCAAAAAGTGCCACTAAGCAAGTTGCGGAAATATAAGATTTAACATCGATAGAAATCAGTAAGCCATTGATATTTATTGGCCGCCAGATTTTACGACCTTTTGCCTGCGGTGTGTAGGCTCATCCTAAGGAGGATCGAGTCGTGGGCGCACCACTTCGACAATATCTTGGTGGGGACCGGTTTCCAGACGACTTGACCGATTCTGAAATTGCGCATTTCTTCTCGTTCGCCGAGGATGAGCGGCGAACTGTCAACCGCCGACGTCGTCCATTGTACAGGTTGGGCGTGGCGCTGCAGATCGGTTTCCTGCGGCTCGCCGGAACGCCGCTCAATTCCGTTGAGATGATTCCAACGCGTGTGCTGGCTCATTTGGGCGCTGAACTCGAAATTGCGCCGCCGCACCTGGCTTCGATCCGTGCGCTGTATCGTCGACGGCGCACCCTTTTTGAGCACCAGGAGGTGGCCAAGCGGGCTCTGGGTTTGCGCGACCTCACCGAACATGGCGAACGCGCGCTAAACGGCCATCTGCGACGCGAGGCCGGCGACAAATTCCTGGCGGACGACTTAGAACGAGCTGCGCGTGCATGGATCGCTGACCATCGCTATATCCAACTTCCCTCGCGGCGACTGAGGAGTTCGGCAATAGCCGCCCGGCGCCACCATGATGCGGGGCTGTTGGCCGGCGTCATGACCGCAGTCGGAGCGGAGCAGACGAAGGCCTGGCTGCCGGGACTGTCGGAGACGATAACAACCGGCAAAACGCGGCTCGAATGGCTTCGAGACGGCCCATCCTCTCGTAAGACCAAAGGCCTCGCCGACCATATCGCGAAGATCGATTTCTTGAAAAGCTTGGTGCCGACAAGCTGGACCTCGGCTTGTCGACCGGAATGCTGAAAGCTCAGGCGCGATCGATGTTGTACCGCAAGCCCGCGACGCTCAGGCGGATGCGCGGTGAGCGCAAAATTCTCGAACTGGCGTGCTTCCTGCGACTGCAACTTTTGCGTCTCACCGACGATGGTTTGGGGATGATTGATTACCGGATCGCCGATCTTTGGCGACAAGCCCGGAGGCTCCAGGGTCGGTGTCAGACCGCCTCCTTGCCGGTGAGGCGCTGGACATTCTCGGCGAGGTGGCCGGGAAGAAAGATGCCATCCGGCCGGACGCATTCATCCAAAAGTTCCTCGACTTGATGGACCGTGCGCTGGCTGGGTCGCCTATCGCACGCACCGGCGTTGAATTATCTCCATATCGTCTGCGTGTCAGTTTTGCCGATGCTTCACGACGCGGGGATATCGACTTTTCGTTCAACAGCAAGTCGACCTGGACGGCCGCGCAGGAAGTTGGCGGTCCGGGCCGCACCAAAGGGCTTTACGAGGATGTGCAGAGGCTGATGTCAGCGGATGCAGCGACCAACCCATGACATCCGACACAATCTTTAAACTGCGAAAGCAGGGGCGTTCATCCGAGGCATTGGATGTGGCCAGACAAAATTACGAAGCGAATGCTCGCGATGTCTGGTTTCTGCGCGCATACGCCTGGGTGCTCTATGACCAGATGAAGGATGTGGTGGGGCGCTACGAGACAGGTCATTTGTCCGCCACTGAATTGAACAACCAATTCACGCCATCCATGCGGGAATTTGTCAAGTTCGCAGACCTTCTGCGACGCGATACCGCCTTTTCCCAGATGCTGCGTCTGGCGGGCAAGGTTTCGAAGGACTGGCGCGAGTTTCTCGGATTTGCGCGTTGGGCCGGGACAGATGATTTTTCCGATGATGATCGGCAGCCGTTCGTCAATGACAAAGGCAAAACAATCGACAGCCTGGAACAGCGCTTCCGACGTGCGATCTGCAGAGAAGCTGCAGCACGTCTTGCCGATGGTCAATCGTCTTCCGAGTTGATTGACTGGGGATTGGGCATTCTCGACAAATCATTAGTCGAAAATCCCAGCGATCAGTGGCTAAATTACTACCAGAGCAAAGCTCACCTGGCTCGCGGAGAAGATGAACTTGCGATCAAGCGCTTGGCACCGGTCTTACGGCGCCAGTCCCGCGCCGCTTAGACCTGGGCCTTGCTCGGCGAGATACTCGAGAAGTCACGGCCCGACGATGCGTTGATCTGTTTTGTGTACGCCACTCAACTCGCAAGAGAAGAGCAAGAGGTGGCGAAAATTCGCATCCATCTCGCCCATCGACTTGCGTTGGCAAAGCGCTACGCCGAAGCTGCCCGCCAAACATCGCTTGCGCTTAAATACCGCGAACAGTCAGGGTACAAGATCCCCCAGGAACTGCAGCAGTCAGCAAGCAGCGAGTGGTTTTCGCGCATCAATGGCGATGGCAGCATGCAAGATTTGCCCGATGCGAGTTCGGCGGCAACGGCACTTCTTCGCAGTTTGGATCGCAAGAGCCTTACCTATGTCCAAGGGGTCGTTGATCACGTTAACAAGGACAAGGCGCTCAGCTATATTGCCACGGGCGTAAATTCGGGAATTGCGCTGAAACACGCCAGGTTCCCCCAGATTGCCGACCTCGTAGCAGGGACAACTTTGGAAGTGGGGCGCGCAGAACCCGACGGTCCACCGTTGGACTGGCGGTCCTCACAAGCTGTCGAATTGCCGGGCTTGTGCGAAACAATGTCGGGGCGATTGGAGCGTCACGAAGGCAAGTCCTTCGCCTTCATCCGCACTCCCCGGGATGACATTTTCGTACCGCCTGATTTGGCAGTGATTTTCGCTACAGGGCAAAAATACGACGTTTCTTGCCTTGCGGTTAGACGCGCGGAAAAGACCGGCAAGACCGGCAAGACCGGCAAGACCGGCAAGATCGGTTGGCGTGCCGTGCGGGTCTCATCCGGCCCGAATGAAGCGTCAGTATTATAACGTTTTTTGTGAGCGATCGCACTGATGGCATGCTCAGGCATTGGTGAAAGCGCGAACTCGAGCCTGCAGGTCAACCTTGGCCTGCGAAATCGTGGCGGTGTTGGTCTTGGCTGAGCAGCGCTCTGCTGCTTTGTCGCCCAAGAAGTAGGCAATTCTCTCGGCATTGGCCCCGCTGGGATGCGGCGACCGACCAAGATGCGCCGTTCGTCGAGTAGGCCTTGAGCCGCCAAGGCCTGCATCGCCGTAGCAACTTTTGGACCAAGGGGCACGAGGATAGCGTCAGGCAAGGCGCGCAGTTCCTGACCAGTGTAAGCTTCCAACCAATGACGCAGAGTTGGTGTCTTCACCATATCGGGCGTGCCAGACCAATTCTGTCCGTCGACGAAAACCGGATAGCGAAGAGCCGAGGTAAAGTGGACCAGGTCATTCCGTTCGGACCATAGCGCGGCCGCGGAGGGCAGTCCCAGCCATTTCGCAAGGCCGATGGCGTCGAGCATGCGGATGAGGTTGGTCCGCATGGGTTCGCCCGAGAAGCTGGCAAAAGTCTTGGCGGCAGCCGCCGCCTCTTCGATTGGTCGACCTTGCACCAATGCAGTTCGCGCAGCGCGCAGTGCATTGGTGGCCTGAAACCGGCCCGGTATCATACCAATGATAACGACGCGGGCCGACGGGTTGATGTGATCGAAAGGAGCGTAAATCATCTCTACATGGCGCGCGCCGATGCGTTCGCCAGCCATCTGCAATTTTGGATCAGATTGCGGATGGTTGATTTCGGCATCGCTGAGCTGGGCGAGCACCGGAGCGAATTCCTTGAATATCGTCAGTGACATGGGGGCCTTCAGAATCAGATTTCGCGTTTATTGCAGATCCAATCGTCGATGTCCTCTTGCGCCCACGCGACGGCATATCCACCCAGCTGAACCGGTTTCGGGAACTTCCCTTCAGCCATCCACCGGTAGATCGTGGATCGGCCGAGACCGACGCGATGTTGGACCTCCTTTAGCCGGATGAGACGGGTGATTCGGCGTTGCTCAGTTGAAGCCAATGGTTCTGTTTCAGCCATGACGCCCTCCGAAGCCCGTACCGCCTTCACCCAGCAGTGCATCCTTGCGTTCGAGCTCGTCGATGTGGTCGGAAAGAAGCCTCGCCACCCGGTGGGCTGTTCCCTTGGCCCAACGGGGCTTCACGTCATGGACCTGGTTGCCAAGGACGCGCTCGAGCGCGGAGGGAAGTTCGCCGACCAGTTCCTCGAAGAATTGGGCGATGTCGGTCTGAAGCCACCGGGTTGCCTGGTCGCCGCCGGCCCCCAAGAACAGCAGCAGGTGAGCGTGCGGCGCCATGCCGGATGAGGCGAGGATGCGCAGCGCTTCGCCAAGGCTCGGGCTTCGTTCGCCGCACAGCGTCCGGCGTAGCGCGTCTTTATGAAGGTCTGCCTCACGCGCGATTTCGCAGCGGTTGCGACCGCTCCGTTCGACCGCCGTGTGCAGAAGGTGCGCGAGGTCGCGCCGGGTCTGGCTTTCACCAAGTACGCCCATGTCGATCATTGCTGTTTCTCCTCTGGCTTGAATGATCGACTCACCGGCTATCGGAAGAGGAAGGCTGTAGGAAAACGAAAAGAACATAAAAGGAACATTGAGGAAGGCGCGAATCAGTCGCGCTCAGCGATTCGCGCAGAGACCGACCGCTTCGGCGCAGACTCCGGCCCGGTTCGCGCGATCTTCGGCCAGATCGGCGCTCAAAGAGATCAAGGCAGCGCGATTCCCGGCTCACACACCGGTGGATGTCGCTTTTTGCTTAGTCGGCAGGCCCCAGACGACGGTCGCGATTTCCTACAGGGGCATCGAGGGACCACGAAGAACAGACAGCGAACGGGCCGACCGCTTGCTGCTCCTTCAATCCTCGAAAGGCCTTGCCTCATGAATACCCCTCTCCAGCTTCCCCGGCGCACCCAGCTCAAGGACTACATCCTGCCCGCGCTGGTGGCGCTTGCCGGTGCCGGCGCGGCCTATGCCGGCGCCGACACCACCTTCGATCCCGCGCTCGTCAAGTTCACCTACACCCCCTTGTTCACCATACGTTCCATTTCGATTCGAGGCAATGCGATGAGATGGAAGATGAGCAGATTTGGAATGATCGGGATGCTCCTGGCGGCCGTTCCAGCGGTGCAAGTCTCGGCCCAGCTGGACGCGCCATCCTTTGCGATTTTCGAGCATCGACCAACAGCTGCAATGCCTGAGGCTGTCGAGCCGGCCCTTCCGACTCCGGGCCAGATGAATGTGGGGCCGAGCAAGGCGGCCTTTGAGCCCACCTTTCGCGAGATGATCTATTCGGCAAACGTCCGAGAGGCAGAGCTTCGCTACGCCATTCCCCCGGGCCTATTACAGGCGCTGATCTGGACCGAATCACGGTTCAATCCGATGGCGATCAGCCCTGCCGGCGCGGCGGGGCTGGCACAGTTGATGCCGGGTACGGCTCGCTACCTCGGCGTCACGAACCGGCATGATCCTGTCTCGAGCATTGATGGAGGGGCACGCTACCTACGCGAGATGCTGGACAAGTTCGGGCAGATCCATCTCGCCCTCGCCGCCTACAATGCAGGGCCTGGAGCGGTTTTGCGTGCTGGCGGTATTCCCCGAAACAGCGAGACGCCTGGCTATGTCCGCAGCGTGCTTGAACGATGGCAAGCAATTGGCTCGCGCATATGAAAGGTGTTCGTCTAGGGTTAAAAGAAGAAGCGATTGCTTGAGTGGGGAAGGCCGAGTTTGATGGCTCGAAAGGAAGATCGAGGCACGAAGGATGATAATGTCGTTCGCTTCGATTTCCGGGACAAGCTGAAGAAGCAGCGCGACAAGCGTCGGCGCAAGGAGTGGATGTTGGGATTAGGCGCGTTTTCGATCGTATTTGTTGGCGGGATGCTGGCATTGAATTGGCCGATGTCCGTTCTGACCTCGATCGCATCCTCAGAACTTGCACCTAAGCTTTCGCTGATGGCCGGAAGCACCTCTCCGCGCTTCGATTTGTGCGGAATCACGCGCCACACTTGCGTCGTTGATGGCGACACCTTCTGGCTCGAGGGTGAAAAGATCAGGATTGCAGACATCGATACCCCCGAGATCAGCGAACCCAAGTGTGACGCTGAATACCAGCTTGGGATGAAAGCGACTTACCGGCTTCGCGACCTACTGAACGAAGGCGCTTTCCAGGTCCGGCCGATCGGAAATCGCGATGAAGACCGATTTGGGCGCAAGCTGCGGGTTGTCGTTCGGGGCGGCCGATCACTTGGAGATCAGCTCGTTAGCGAAGGCCTTGCTCGCACCTGGACGGGACAACGCGAACCTTGGTGTTGAACCGTGACCAGGAACTCTGGGCCGTGGCTTTGTGGGTCGAGAAGAACCACGGTGATCAAGGCGCGACCTACATTTCGGGTCAGGTCGAGCGCCTTACGTCTGTAAACGATGACGGTGGTGTCGCCATGTGGCGCGAAGTGGCTGATCGCTTCGAGCGGTTGAGGAGCACCCCGGACGCAGGCCAGGCAAGCTAATCAGAGGGCGCGACGTCCGCTGCCATTCCTACGCTAAGCTTTTCGACGAGCTGCAGCGCCTTTCGTACAACTGACTCCCGGATGACCAAGCGCTGTCCTTCACGGTAGGTCGGGTCTCCGCTCCGTGAAATATAGTCTACATCCACAATGCCTTCGCGGTGCGCCAAGAGATGCCGCTGCTGAAAGATGCGTGTCAGTTCGGTGAGTTCCGAGGTGCTCAGGTGATCGTCAAAGCCCTTTCCGAAGGCCGTTCGCCATAACTGGCTTCCTTCAGGGAGATTCTGGAACGCGTTTCGTCGGACTCTGATTGGATCTGGCTGATGCTGGTAAAGTGCTTCTGCAAAACGCTGGAAAGCCATGACGACGTTTTGAAGGCCTGCTTCGGTGAGCAGGCGAATGGTATTCTCTGACGCATCGGCATCAGAGATCCCGCTCCGGATTGCCGGGATCGCGTCAAGCGAAGCGCGGATTGTTTCGAGCGACTGCCGAAATACTCGTTCGGCGCTGTTGTGTCCGCACGAGGGGCAAAAGAACGCAGAACCGATCACTGCGAAGCGGCAAGAGCATTCCTCGCAAGTCAGCTTGAGTCGCATCGGCTCCGCTGCAGACGCGGGTAGGACAACTTCACGAAAGCCACGATCGACCTTCATTTTCATGGTGATGAAGCTGCCTTTGCGCTGGCGCCGATTGAAGGCGTCAGCATCACGGCGCATCGCCTGGTTGATTTTGCCTTTTACCTGCGCGAGGGCCTGCTCCTGAATTTTCTCGATTTGCTCGGTTGTCCACCATTTCTGAGCATCGGCCGCGTGTCCGCAAAAAGGGCAGAACACCACTTCATCGCGCACGATTTCACGCCAATCTTGATCATGGACCTTGAATTCGAACATGCAGTCGTCGTGAGGACACTCGCGGTCGATGTATCCGTCTTCGTCGACTGCGATATCCGGCGTGACGGTAATCTTCTGCCCGTCCAACTGACGAATGATACGGGATAGCTCATCGAACATGCGGCCCTCCGCGGAATGCAGGGGAAGACTATCGTGTTTTTGTTTTGTTCGCCAGCGTGAGGAATTCGAAACCCACCACAATATCGCTTGCCAGTTTGGAACCGAGCTCCGTCAAACTGAGCTTATCCCTTGGCGAACGCCACATTTATGACCTTACCGCCCTCCCGGATCGTATCGAGGTAGTCGCTCCACCACTGTGCCATGCGGACACGTTCATCCCAGTGCTTGCCACGGTGATAGACGCCGCGAACGGCGTTGCTGTCACCATGAGCCAATCCTCGTTCGATCGCGTCCGGATTCCAGAGGCCGCTCTCGTTCAGCATGGTAGAAGCGGTTGCCCGCAGACCATGAGCGGTGACCTCGTCCTTTGTGAAGCCCATTCGGCGAAAGGCGGCATTCAAGGTGTTCTCACTCATCGGGCGAACAGAAGCACGGGCGGAGGGGAACACATAGCCCTCGGTACCGACCATCTCGGCAAGTTCCTTGAGATACCCGACCACCTGCGTGGACAACGGCACGGCATGAGGACGGCGCGCCTTCATCTTGCCCTCCGGGATGCGCCAGACGCCTTCTTCCAGGTCGATCTCCTTCCAATCGGCATGCCGCAGCTCGCCAGGGCGTACAAAGACATGAGGTGCGATGAGCAGGGCATACCGGGTGATGAAGTTGCCAGTGTAGTCCTGGATCGCACGCAGCAGCCCGCCAAGGTCCTTCGGCTCAAGGATCGCGGCATAGTGCTTTGCCTTGGGCGTGATCAGCGCCCCGCGGAGCATGGTCGTAGGGTCGCCTTTGCAGCGCGTCGTGGCAACCCCATAGCGAAATACACGGCTCGCAAAGGATCGGGTCTTCTTGGCGGTTTCGTGCTTGCCCTTCGCTTCGAGGCGCTTGAGGGGAGCCAGCACCTCGAATGGCTCGATCTCGTCAATCGGACGACTGCCGATGGCATCTGTCAGCTGGTCGAGGAAGAAGTTCGCCTTGATGATCGTCGCATCCGCCCGGCCGTTCTGCACCATCATCTCATCGATGTACTCGCGTGCCACCGCCTCGAATGTCTGGGCGGAAAGGAATTCCGAACGGATCTTCTGCTTGCGCTTCTCCATCGCCGGGTCACCGCCCGACGCGACTTTGACGCGAGCCTCGTAGGCGGCTTGGCGCGCGTCCTTGAGATTGATTTCGGGATAGGAGCCGATCGAGAGCTTCTTCTCCACGGTGCCGATTCGATAGCGAAATCGCCAGAGTCTGCCGCCCGATGGAGAGACCTCGATGTACAATCCGCGATCATCGGCGACCTTGTACGGTTTGTCCTTTGGCTTGAGCGCGCGAAGCCGAGTTTCGGTCAGAGGCATGTGCGGGCCTTTTCCCAATGTGGTTTTTGCAAAAGCCCGCAAAAGGCCCGCAAAAATGTGCGGAACCCCCGAGAAAAGGCGGGACGATCCGGCACGATCCAAGGGCCAATTCCCTTGGATTTCTGCGGGTTTAATACACTTTTTGGGATGTTCCGAGAAGAACAAATGGTGCCCAGAAGAGGACTCGAACCTCCACGCCCTTTCGAGCGCCGCCACCTGAAGACGGTGCGTCTACCAATTCCGCCATCTGGGCACGGAGGTGATGGGCCAGAACGCTCATCGCCGGGTAGGAGCGCGCCGATACGGGATGGATTCGCGGGTGTCAACCGCGACGTGTCGAATGGTGCCGACTCTTTTTCTAGGCCATTGAATTTGGCCATTGCAGCGTGCAAAGGCTTTCGCACGCGCGGCGGGCAATCCGGTCCGCGCACGGCTATTTTCTGGCGGGTTGACGGATATGGGCAAGGGCAGGACGCGCGATCTTGAAGGCAGGCTGGTCACGTTGATCGGCGGCAGCGGCTTTTTCGGCACGCATCTGGCGCAGGAACTGCTGGCACGCGGCGCGCGCCTGCGGATCTGCAGCCGGCATCCGGAAAAGGCGTTTCATCTCAAGCCGCTGGGCAATCTTGGCCAGGTGCAGTTCCTGCGCGTGGATGTGAACAAGCCTGATGCGGTCGCCGCCGCCGTCTTTGGTGCGGACGCGGTCGTGAACCTGGTCGGGGCCTTCAAGGGCGATCTCGACGCGATTCAAGGCGAGGGCGCCGGGCGCATCGCCGCCGCGGCGGCGCAGGCCGGGGCGGGCGCGTTCGTGCATATCTCGGCGCTGGGCGCCGACGCCGGGTCGCCCGTGGCCTACGCGCGGACCAAGGCCGAAGGCGAGGCGGCGGTGCGCGCCGCGTTCCCCGGCGCAACGATCCTGCGCCCGTCGGTGCTGTTTGGCGACGATGACCAGTTCGTCACCATGTTCGGGCGGATCATCGCGGCGTTCCCGGTGGTGCCGGTATTCGGTCCGGATGCGCGGTTGCAGCCGCTGAGCGTGGACGACGCGGCCGAAGCGGTCGGCAACGCGTTGGCGCATCCTGAAGCCCATGCGGGCAAGGTCTATGAACTGGCGGGGCCCGAAGTGATCACGATGGGCGATCTCAACCGCCGGATCGCCCGGGCAGAAGCGCGCGAGCGCACGTTCATCGATCTGCCCGATGGCGTGTCCGGCCTGATCGCGGCTTTCGGCTGGCTGCCCGGCGCACCGCTGACGCGGGATCAGTGGTTGCTGCTCAAGGCGGGTAGTGCCGCGACGGGAACGTTGCCGGGCATCCGCGACTTGGGCGTGCATCCGCGACCGCTGGCGCTGTTCCTGGAGCGGTGGATGGTTCGCTTCCGCAAGCAGGGCCGTTTCGGTTCCAAGCCCCGCGCGGCCTGATTCCGGCCAAGGCAGCGCGTGAACGCCGGGGTCAGGCGTTCACGTCGCCATAGTGCGAGGGCGGCTGGATCACGTCCATGCGTTCGGACAGGAGCGGACGGAAGCTGGGCCGGCTCTTGAACACCGAATACCAGCCGCGCGCCTGTTCGTGCTGTGACCAGTCGATGCCGCCGAGGTAGTCCGCCACCGAAATCTGCGCGGCGGCGGCAAGGTCGGCGAGGCTCATCGTTGCGCCGGCCAGCCAGGGACGGTTGTCGATCAGGTAGTCGATATAGTCGAGATGGGCGTTGGCCAGCCGCATCGCTTCACGCAGCAGGCGGCTGTCCGGCGGCTGGCGGTAGATCAGCCGCTTGCGCATCCGTTCTTCCATCAGCGGGTGCGTTACGTCGGCGAAGAAATTTTCGTCGAATAGCGCCACCAGCCGGCGTATTTCGGCGCGGTTGGCGGCGGTGCCGTTGATCATCGGCGTCTTGTCGACCGTTTCCTCGAAGTATTCGCAGATCGCCCGGCTGTCGACCAGCGTGATCTCGCGCTCCGGATTGTGCAGCACCGGCGTGCGGCCGGCCGGGTTCATGCGCGTGAATTCGTCGCGCTGTTCCCACGGATTTTCGCGCCACAGTTCATAGCCGACACCCTTTTCGCTAAGCAGCAGGCGAACCTTGCGGCTGAACGGGCAAAGGGGAAACTGATAGAGTTGCCACATGGGGACATTCCATGGCGCAGGGCCACGGGCGAAGTCCAGCCGCCATCGGCGGGGTTCCCCACAATTTCGCATCCGCCTGGGGAAGGCAGACGGGCGGCAGACGGTCGGAGCGGGCGGACGCGTCGGCGCGCGCTGCCCGCTCCGGGCAGGTCGAGATGCTATCCGAACAGGCGCAATCTTTCCCGCAGCGCGTCGATGGCGATCTTCTCGATACTGGCGGCCGGGCAATCGGCCGTCAGCAGCGAGGCGAGCGAACGCTGTTTCTGGCCGATCATGTCGATCGCCTGCAGGGTGGTCATGTGGCGGACGACGATATCGGGATCGAGGCAGAGCGACGCGCCGAGCGCTTCGACTTCCTGCGACAGTTCCTCAAGGACGATGGCGATCTGCCGGTGGGTTGCCTCCTGGTTCATCGATATCCTCCATGCGTCAGGCGGCTTCGGCGAGCTGGGCTTCGTTGCTCAGCGCGGCGAGGTTGAGAACCATGACCATGCGTTCGTCGATGGCGGCAAGCCCTTCGAGGAACGGAATGACCGTGTCGTGGCCGGTGCTGGGCGGGGGCGGCTGCAACGCCTCTTCCGGCACGGTGACGATGTCGCTGACGGCATCCACGATCCATCCGCCGATCTGGGCATCCATCTGGGTGACGATGATCGCGTGGCGGGGGGTGGGTTCGGTCGGGTTCCAGCCGAGGCGGGCGGCAAGATCGACCACGGGCAGCACGGTGCCGCGCAGGTTGACCACGCCCGCGACATAGGAAGGCACGCGGGGCAGGCGCGTGGTGGGTGACCAGGCGCGGATCTCGCGGATGGACATGATGTCCAGCCCGAAAACCTGGCCTTCGACTTCGAAAGTGATCAGTTCGCGGATCATCGGCTTGTCTCCCGTCCAGCCATCAGTGGGTGACACGGCGCACCGCCGCGACGAGCTTGGCCGGATCGAACGGCTTCACGATCCACCCGGTCGCGCCGGCGGCGCGGGCGCGCGCCTTCTTCTCGTCCGAACTTTCGGTGGTGAGCACCAGGATCGGGCGATCGCGGTGCCGTTCGCCTTCGCGCAGGCGTTCGATCAGGCCGAAGCCGTCGAGGCGGGGCATGTTGATGTCGGTGATGACGACATCGACTTCGTTGCTTTCCGGCCAATCGAGCGCGGCCATGCCGTCTTCGGCCTGCGCCACGTCGAAGCCGTTCGAGGCAAGGGCGTGGTTGAGCAGGGCACGCATGCTCGGGCTGTCGTCGACGGTCAGGATTCGGGTGGATTTGGTCATGTCGTGGTTCGCTTTCGAGTAAGAGGGGTTTCCTGTCAGAACAGTTCGACGTCGCCCGACGCCTTTTGCGGGCGGGTGGTGGGTTGAACGGGCGGGGCAAGGCGTTCCTCCACCAAGCGGCAGCGGACCTGCCCCGATGCCGGCCGGAAATCGACGCGGCGCGCCTGCGTGCCGCCCAGGTCCTCGCGCATCAGCACGATGCCTTCGCGGGTCAGGAAACCACGGGCGAACTCCGCATTGATCGAACCGATCTTCATCATCGTCCGGTTCACGTTCGCGCCGCCGTAAAGATGCGCCTTCAGCCGGTGCTTCCGCGCGCCCCGGGCCAGCATCTCGTTGACCAGCACTTCCATCAGATAGACGCCGTAGTGAACGTCGATCGCCGCGGACGGGTTCGCACTGGGCGGCTCGGCCAGCAGGAAGTGGTTCATGCCGCCCACGCGCACCTCCGGATCATAGAGGCAGGTGGACACGCAACTGCCCAGGACGGTGGTGAATTCCTCGTCCACGCTGTCGCTGGCGAAGGCCTGACCCTGCATGACCGTTCGCCGCTGCGGATGGGAAACAACAAGAGGTCGATGGTACATGTCAGGCAACCTTGCTGAAAGTATGCCGGGCGATCTGGTCGATCGGCGCGACGATGCTGGCGGCGCCCAGCGCGATGGCGGCCCGGGGCATCCCGAAGACCGCGCAGGTTGCTTCATCCTGCGCGATCGTCAGCGCGCCGGCGCGGGCCATGGAGAGCAGGCCCTTGGCGCCGTCGGCCCCCATGCCGGTCAGCAGGATGCCGATCGCGTCCTTGCCCACCACGTCCGCCGCCGACTGAAACAGGGCGTCCACGCTGGGCCGGTGGCCGGAGATGCGATCGCCCCCGCGCAGTTTGGTGCGCAGGATTTGCGGGCCGCCGATCAGAAGGTGGCGGTCGTTGTCCGGCGGGAAATAGATGTGGCCCGGCCGGAGTGGAAGATCGGGCTGCGCCAGCACCACGTTCGCGGCGCAGGTTTCGTCCAGCGTGCGCGCCACCGCGGCGGTGAACCGCTCGTTGATGTGCTGGACCACCAGCGTGGGCGGGCAATCGGCCGGAAACTCCGAAAGCAACGTGTGCAGGGCTTCCACGCCCCCGGTGGACGAGCCGATGACAATGACCTTGGGCGGCCCCTTTCGGTCCGCCGGAGGCGGGGGAGGGGGCGCGGCGGTGATCGGCGCGGCCGGCGCGGCGTCGTTCGCGAAGCGCACTTTCGCGGCATCGCGCACCAGGCGCGCCAGCTTTCCGCCATCGTCGAGCGGCAGCGTGCCCGAAATCTGGCTCTTGGCGTAACACTCCACCGCGCCCAGCGTGAGCGCGCGGGCGGTGGTTTCGTTGCCCTGCTGGGTCGCACCCGAGACGATGATGACGGGCGTGGGGCGCAGCTTCATGATCTTCTCGAGGAAATCCAGGCCGTTCATGCCGGGCATTTCCACGTCGAGCGTGACCACGTCGGGGTCCAGCTCGCGGATCATCTGGCGGCCTTCGGCGGCGTTCGCGGCAGACGCGACCACCTCGATGTCGCCCTCCCTGGACAGGCGGGTGTGGAGGATAGCGCGCATGGTCGGAGAATCCTCGACGACGACCACGCGGATCGGGCGTTGGCTCATCGTCTGTCTCCCTTGCGATAGATCGTGGGCCCAACGCTGGTAAGGTGTTCCAGCGCCGGCCCGGTCACGCGCTCGCTGTGGCCGATGTAGAGATGCCCGCCCGGCGCCAGCTGCTGTGCGAAGCGGGCCACCAGCCGTTCCTTGGTGGGCGTGTCGAAATAGATCATGACGTTCCGGCAGAAGATGACGTCAAACTCCCCGCGCATGGGCCAGGGGCCTTGCAGGTTGAGCGAGCGGAAACGGACGAGGGCCTGCATTTCCGGCGCGATCGTGGCATCTGTGCCGTCGATCCGGCACCAGGCTTCGCGCAGGCGTTCGGGCACCGGCTTCAGGTCCTCCGCGCGGTAGCGGGCGGCACTGGCCTTGTGCAGCGCGTGGACCGCGATGTCGCTGGACAGCATCCGCACGTCGCGCTGGGCGATCGCCAGCCCGGCGTTCCGTTCGGGGCCGAGCAGGGTCATCAGCAGCGACCACGTTTCCTCGCCGCTGGAGCAGCCGGCGGACCAGATGCGCAGCTTGCCGCCGCGTTCCAGCCGCTTCACGAAGTCCGGCCGCAATTCCTGCGCAAAATGCTCGAAATGATGCGCTTCGCGATAGAAGAACGTGTGGTTCGTGGTGAGGGCGCAGATCGCGCGCGACCGTTCCTCGTTGTCCTCGCGGATGCGCATGACATAGGAGCCGAACGTGGCGCAGCCGGAATCCCGCACCAGGGGGGCCAGGCGCGAATAGACGAGCATGGCCTTGCCCGGCGGCAGGACGAGCCCGGCCTCGCGGTGTGCGATCTCGCTGATGGCGGTGAAATCGTCGTTGTCGTAGATGCCCGGGCTGATCCCGGGCATCGATGGCTCGAACGCGGCGGCGATGTTCATGCGGCCTCCTGCGCCTGCGTCGGCGTCTGCGCGGCGGAGGCGGACAGGCTGCGCGCGACCAGGCCGTCCACGTCGATGATCAGCGCCACGCGCCCGTCGCCGAGGATCGTCGCCCCGGCCACGCCTTCGACGGACCGGTAATGCGTGTCGAGGCTCTTGATCACGACCTGCCGCTGATCGCGGATGGCATCGACCAGCAGCGCCGCGCGGCCCGCGCCTTCGGTTTCCACCACGATCAGCACGCCGTGGTCGGGCGCTTCGGTGGCGCCCACCGCGCCCACGGACGCGTGCAGCGAAATGATCGGGATGAACCGTCCGCGCACGTTGATCATCGCGCGCTGCGTGCCCAAGCCCTTCACCTGCTCGATGTCGGGACGCAGGCTTTCGACCACGTTGGCCAGCGGAATGACCAGCGTCTGGTCGCCCACGTTGACGACCATGCCATCGGAAATGGCCAGTGTCAGCGGCATCGTCAGGATGAACGCCGTGCCCTTGCCGGGTTCGGATTCGATGGTGATGCGGCCGCCCAGATCCTTCACGTTCTGGCGCACCACGTCCATGCCCACGCCGCGGCCGGAGATGTTGGAAACGGTCTGCGCCGTCGAAAAGCCCGGCGCGAAGATCAGCTGGTCGATTTCTTCCTTCGACAGCTGGACATCGGCGGGCACGAGGCCCTTCTCGATCGCCTTGGCCAGCACGCGTTCCCGATCGATGCCGCGTCCGTCGTCCGCAATGCGGATCACGATGCGGCTGGAACGGTGTTCGGCGGAAAGCGTCAGCGTGCCTTCCGGGGATTTCCCGGCGGCCACGCGCTGGTCGGCTTCCTCGATGCCATGGTCCACCGCGTTGCGGATCAGGTGCGTGAGCGGTTCGCCCTGCCGCTCGATCACGGTCTTGTCCAGTTCCGTGCTTTCGCTCGACACGTCCAGCCGCACATGCTTGCCGGTGGACTGGGTCAGTTCGCGCAGGATGCGCGGGACACGGCTGAACACCGAACCGATCGGCTGCGCGCGGATGGACATCGCGCTTTCCTGAATGTCGCGCGTCAGGCTCTCGAGGATGGTCAGCTCCTCGGTCGCGGCCACGCCTTCGCTGACCAGGCGTTGCGCCATCATCGCCTGCGCGATCACCAGTTCCCCGACCGCGTCGATCAGGCGGTCCAGCTTGCCCAGTTCGATGCGGATCGTCTGGTTGGCCGCCGCAGCAGCAGCCGGCGCTGCCGGCGGCGCGGCGGAAGGCGTCTGGCGCGGTGGTTCCCGTACCGCCGCCGAAGCCGGGGCAGGGGCAGGGGTAGGGGCAGGGGGCGCGACGTTGCCGGGCTTCGGCTCGGGCAACTGCACCGGCGGCATGGCAAGGCCCCGCCCGATCACGAGATCGCATTCGTCACCGATGAAATCGAAGATGTCGCGAACGGCGGTTTCGATAACGTCGGCGGGAAAGCTGAAATGCCAGCCGAGATAGCCGGTTTCCGGATCGATCTTGTCGAGCGGCGGGACTGCCGAGATATCGCACAGCTCGCAGCGACCACCCAGTTCGATGGCTTCGCGCAGCATCAGCACCGGTTCGCTGCCGTTGCGCATCGCGCCGGCATGAGGCCGGACGCGCATTTCCCAGCGCTCCTCGGCATCATCGTTCTCGCTGTCAGCTTCGGGCGACGATCCGCCCATTGCCCCGGCGAGATCGTCGAGCATAGCGTCGAGATCGGTGTCGAGATCCGCATCGGGGGCGTCCTGCGCCTCCGGAGCGGGTTCGGGTGCCGGCTTCGCCTTGGCGCTCTTGGCCGGTTTGGTCTTCGGTTGGGGAGCCGGAGCGGCCGTGCCGCCGGCGTTGGCGGCTTGCGCCGCCGTCAGCTCGGCCAGCAAGGCGGTATCTTCCGGCGTCTCGCCGGCGCCCTGCGCGGCGGCCACATGATCGCTCAGCGTATCGAGCGCGCGCAGCAGCAGCTCGATCAGCGGTTCGGTCAGCGGCACGGTGCCATCGCGCACATCCGAAAGCAGCGTCTCGAACGTGTGCGTGAACGCCTGGAGCGCGATGAAGCCGAACGCGCCCGCGCCACCCTTGATCGAATGGACGCCACGGAACACCGCGTTGACGGTATCGTCATCCTGCGTGCCCGCGTGGCAGGCGGCCAGCCCGGTTTCGGCCGCGGCCAGCGATTCCTCGCATTCCGCGAAGAAGATCGCCTGGATTTCCTCGCTGGTCATGCCGCGTCTCCATCGAACAGGTCGGCTTGCAGGCCCGCCAGGCGGGCGATGTCCTGCAGGACGGGCGAGGGGAGAATGGTTGCTCCGCCTTGCGAACGGCGCGCGCTGACCAGCAATTGCAACATGGCCTGCCCGATCTGCGTGCATTCGCGCGCGTCTATGTGCAGCGGGCCTGAACCAAGCGATGCGATCATCGAGGGCAGCACCGCTTCGGCGGCGGCCCGATCGCAGCGCGATGGCAGGGTGATGGTCGGCATCGTGACGGTTCCTTCGCGTGGCGTGCATCCGATCCCGGCGGGCTGGCGGCCCGGCCGTTTTCGCTGGGATGCTTCTTAACCATCGAGGCGCAAAGGCTGCCTTGAGGGGAACCTAGGTTGAGATACCTATCCCCGCGGATGCAATTTGCTTGGTGATAAAGCGTTAAGCCTGTTTGCCGTGAAGGGGTGCCGCCTGGGCACGCCTGCAGGCGAAGGTTTGCAAGCAGATGCACGAAGCGAGAGTTCTTGTCGTTGACGATTCAGCCGCGATGCGCGCGCTGTTTTCGGATATTCTGGACCAGGCGAAGAACGTCCGGGTCGTGGGCGCGGCGGCCAATGCTGCTGAGGCGCGCGACCAGATCGACGCGCTGCGCCCGAACGTGATCACGCTCGACGTCGAAATGCCGGGCATGAGCGGAATCGAGTTCCTTGAAGAAATCATGGAGCACAATCCGCTGCCGGTGGTCATGCTGTCGAGCCTGACGCAGGCGGGCACCGAAACCTCGCTCAAGGCGTTCGAGCTGGGCGCGGTGGAGTGCTTTCCCAAGCCGCTGCGCGCCACGCCGGAACAGTTCAACAAGTCGGTCGGCAAGCTGGGCAAGATTGTGCTGGCGGCCGCCAACAGCAACGTGCGCGATCGCAAGACCGTGCGGGACCAGAAGCAGGTCGATGCCCAGTTCGAATGGAACGGCCGCATCGTGGCGTGCAGTGCCTCGATGGGCGGGATCGACGCGCTCACGACGCTCCTTTCCGATTTCCCGTCCAATTGCCCGCCGACCATCGTCGCCCTCCAGGCGGAGCCGGCCCTCGTCGAAACGTTCATCAAACGGCTGAACACCGACCTGAAGTGCGCGGTGAAGGCGGCGAAGGACGGCGCGGCGCTCAGCCAGGGCACGATCCACATCGCCGCCGATCCCGAATGCCATGTCGTGGTGGAACCGGGTACGCCGCCGCGCATCCGCCTGATCGCGCGCGAACCGATCGAGGGCGCGCGACCTTCCGCCAATCTGCTCTACGGCTCGATCGCGCGTGGCGCGGTTCCCGCAGTGGGCGCGGTGCTGACCGGCATGGGCAGCGATGGCGCGAAGGGACTGAAGCTGTTGCGCGAAGCCGGCTGCGATACCTTCGCGCAGGACCGCAAGACCGCGCTGGTCGCCGAAGCGCCGACGGTCGCCATCGAACTCGATGCCGCCTCGCGCGAGGTGGCGCTGGATGAACTCGCGGCCGCCATGATCGGCTGTTGCAATATTGGTTGAGGCCGGCAGCGGGCGGTGTTGACCCGATGCCGGCACGGCGATCGATCCGGACCGTGCGTCCCATAGCCTTCGGGGACAAGGGGCGGGGCCGGTGCGGGGGATCGTGACCGGCGGACAGATGTGTCCGCGACCGGTCCGGATCGATCAATCCGTCCGCAATCCATGATGAGAGCCTGATCGCAAGCGCGACGAACGGCGGCGGCGTTCAGCCGCGCGCCGCTTGCAGCATGGCCTGACGGATCTCGAGGAAATCCGCGCGGATTGTGGTCAGCCGTTCCGCGTCGAAGTTCACGGCGGAATCAAGCACCGAGCGGCGCGCGGCCTGGTAGAGCTGGATGAGCGCGGGGCCGGTAGGGTTGGCGGTATCCACCCCCATTTCCAGCGCCAGAAGCGAGGACACGGCGCGCGTGAGCGCCGCGCTTTTCGCGGCATTGTCGCCGCGCCCCGCCGCATAGATCGCGCGCGATAGCGAGCCGGTGAACTGTTCCAGGCACAGGTCCACCAGTTGTCGCGGATCGGCGCCGAACACGCGGGCGTCGAAATCGACCCGGCGATAGGCTTCGCTGGGATCCCGGAGATACCGCATCAGCCACTGGAGCTCTTGGAGTTCCAGGCCGAGATCTGCGCCTGCAGGAAGGACAGCGTCGATTTCGACGCGCTAAGCCGCGTGTCGAGCGAGGCGAAGCGGCTGACCATCTGCTGGCGCAGCGTTTCCTGTTGGGCGGCAAGATCGCTCTTGTCGCTCGCGGCCTTGGTCTGCGCCGCCGTCAGGCGGTTGACGGTCCCGGTCAGCGAACTGGGGTCCACTGCCGAGGTGAGGTTGCGCGAAATCTTGTCGAACGAGGCGTAGACGCCATACAGGCCGTTGGTGAACATGGCCGCGGATTCGGAAGGGTAGTTCGCCAGCGTGGCGGACAGGCGGTTCGAATCCAGCGTGAACGTGCCGTCGCGCTGGATCACCAGCCCGAGATCGGACAGCGTCTTGGGTGCGCCGGCGGCGGCGTTGGGCATGATCACCGTGCTGCCAAGCGTCGTCAGCGTGTTCTGCAGCGATCGCGCGCCGGGATCGTTGTTCAACGCACCCGAGTTGGGATCCGTGTCGTTCTTCAGTTCGCCCGCGACCGAGTTCAGCGCGTCGACGAGATCGGACATCGCCGTCGAAATGGCGCTGGTGGGGTCGGAAAAGCCGATGGTCGTGGGCGAGCCGGCATTGGTGCCGGTCAGCTTGAGCGTCAGGCCCGGCGCGGCGTCGGTGATGGTGTTGGACGTGCTCGTGCGCTGCACGCCGTCCAGCTTGAACACCGCGTCGGTCGCGGTGGTGGTCAAGCGCGAAAGATCGCCGGAAGGGGACCAGGCCAAGTTCGACAGGCCCGGATCGGAGGCGTTTTCAGATGCTTCGAGGACGAAGCCGTTGGCCGCGCCATCCTTGCCCTTG
The DNA here is from genome assembly GCF_003856955.1 of Novosphingobium sp. LASN5T. Taxonomy (NCBI): domain Bacteria; kingdom Pseudomonadati; phylum Pseudomonadota; class Alphaproteobacteria; order Sphingomonadales; family Sphingomonadaceae; genus Novosphingobium; species Novosphingobium sp. LASN5T. The sequence continues at coordinate 78,611 of NZ_RQSI01000013.1, read as the reverse complement.
AGCACGAGCTGCGCGCCGTTGGAGCCGTTTGCGACATAGGCGGTGACGCCTGCGCTCGAAGCGTTGATCGCCTTTGCCACATCGCTGAGGGTGGCGCCCGCCGGAACGGTGATGTCAACCGCGCTGTGGCTCGTATCCTCGGTGAAGGAGGAGCCGGACACGGTGCCGAACTTCAGCGTCAGCGTGCCCGAACCTACAGTCGAGGTCGACGCGGCATAGACCGGCGAGCTGAGCGTCTGGCTCTTGGCGACCGAAGTCACTTCCAGCGAATAGGTGCCGCTGCCCGAAAGGGTTCCCTTCGTGACGGAGGCCACGCTCGCATTGGTGATGGTCGGCGTCACGGCAAGGTCGCCCGTGCGCACGCGCGTGCCGAGCGACGTGGCCAGCGAGGAGATCATGCTTTTCAGCGTGGACGCGGCCGAGATCTGCGTCGTCAGCTTGTCGTACTTGGTGCTGAGCTGGTCGATCCGGCTCGCGTACTGGGCCGACGAAAGCTGCTCCGCCAGCGACGCCATGTTGATGCCGCTGCCACCGCCGAGGGCCGACAGCAATGTCGACGTGACCGACGAGGATGATGTCGACGAGGTCGTGCTCGAAGTGGATGAGGTCGTAGCCATGACGAAAAGAACGGTCCCTGGGCCGGTGAGTTAAGGGGTGGCGGATCAATGCATTGTCTGGCGTTCCGGTCGGCCGTCCGCATCGAAGCGCACCTCGATCGGCACTTCCACTTGCGGGGTGGGCGGTGTCTCTCCACGCTTCAGGGAGAGGACGAACGCCAGAACCGAAGCGACCGCGACGTACAGCTCCTCGCGGATCACCTGGTTTTCGCGCGTGGTGAAGTACACGGCACGGGCGAGCGCGGGGTATTCCAGCGTCGGCACGTTCAGTTCCGCGGCCAGTTCGCGCATCGCCAGCGCCTTTTCGCCACGGCCCTTGGCCAGCACGATCGGCGCGGAGGCCTTGTCCGGATCGTAGGCCAGCGCGACCGAGAAGTGGGTCGGGTTGGTGATCACGAACTGGGCCTCGCGCATCGCCTTCTGCACGCCGCCCATGGCAAGCTGGCGCTGCTTGTTGCGGATCGCGCCCTTCTTTTCGGGCGAACCTTCGGCTTCCTTGCTTTCGTCACGCATGTCCTGGTGGCTCATGCGCAGCCGCATGAAGCGGCGTGCCCACTGGACCGGGAAGTCGATCATCGCGATCACGACCAGCCCGCCGGCGAGCATGAACAGCAGCGAGAGCAGCGAATCCCAGGCATAGGCAAGCTGCATCCGCACTTCGCCTCCGCCCAGGCCAACCAGCCCGGAAATCCGCCCGCGCATCCACAAGTAGGCGATGCTGCCGAGCAGAACGAGCTTGGCCAGGCCCTTGCCCAGTTCGATCCAGCCCTGCAGGCCGAGCATCCGCTTCAGGCCCGAAAGCGGGTTGATCCGCGATGCCTTGGGGGCAAGGTTGCTGCCCACCCAGCGCCCGTCGCTGAGGCCGATCTGCGATCCGAGCGATGCGGCCATGATCAGGCCGCCGAGGACCAGCACCGGCGGCAGCAGCGCGACGATGGCCGGCACGATCATCTGATCGGGCGAGAAATCTTCCAGCGTGCCGCGATCCCAGCTGAAGCCGGCGCGGGCGGTGGCGCCCAGTTCGGTCAGCACCCAGGGGCCGGCGAACTTCAGCCAGGCGGCGCCCACGAGCACGGCGATCGCCGTAGTGACTTCGCGGGAGCGCAATACGTCGCCGCGTTTGGCGGCGTCCCGTTTGCGCTTCTCACTTGGGGCGAATGTCTTTTCGCCATTTTCCTCGGCCACCGTGGCGCTCCTACTTGGCGATCATGGCGCCGGCCTGCGTGACAGCGGCGGCGGAAAGGTCTTCCAGCCGGTCGGTCAGCAGCGGCATCGCGGCGATCAGGGCGACGAGCCCGGCCAGGATGCCGGCGGGCAGGCCCAGCGAGAACAGGTTGAGGCTGGGGGCAGAGCGGCTGATCACGCCGGTCATCACCTGCACCAGCAGCAGCAGCAGCGTGACCGGCAGGGCGATCGAAAGCGCGGTGGCGAACATCACCGAACCGAAGCCCATGATGATTTCGAACCGGCCGGGCGCGAACCAGGCGCTGCCGGGCGGGAATGCACGGTAGCTTTCCACGATCAGCGCGATCCAGTTGAGATGCGCGCCAAGGCCCAGGAACAGCACGGTCAGCACCACAGCGAAATACTGGCCGAGCGCGGGCGAATGCGCACCGCTGGAAGGGTCGGCGGCAGTGGCGATGCTCATGCCCATGCTGGCGCCGATCACTTCGGCGGCGATCGTGGGCGCGGCGAAGGAAAGCTGGAGCACGAAGCCGAGCGACAGGCCGATCATGATCTCGTTGAGCGTGGCCATCAGCCCGGCCAGCGACAGCAGGGCGGGGGGCGGGGCGACGGGCGACCAGGCGCAGATCATGATGGCCAGCGACGCCGAAAGCACGACGCGCAGCTGATAGGGGACGGCCATCGCGCCGAACAGCGGGGCGGCGAGCATGGCTGCGCCGATCCGTGTCATCACGAACAGCATCCGCCAGAACTCGTGTTCCAGTCCGCCGAAGCCGAAGTTGAGCTGGATCATCGCGCGGCGCTCAGTTCCCGGTGGCCGCGATCTGGGCGAAGATGTCCTTCATGAAATCGCCGATCAGGCCCATCATCGCGCCGCCCAGCAGCACGAGAACCAGGGCGATGATCGCCAGCTTGGGCACGAAGGTCAGCGTCTGTTCGTTCACCGAGGTCGCCGCCTGGATGACGCCGACGACAAGACCGACGGCCAGCGAGGCGAGCAGGACCGGGGCGGCAACCAGCGCGGTCACCCACAGCATCCGGTCGGCAAGGGCAAGGAGGGCGGAAGTATCGTCCATGGCGCGTCTCCTCCTAGCCGAAGCTGGCCGCAAGGCTGCCCATCAGCAGTGCCCACCCGTCCACAAGAACGAACAGCAACAGCTTGAATGGCAAAGAGATTACCGTGGGCGACATCATCATCATGCCCAGGCTCATCAGCACCGATGAAACCACCAGGTCGATCACCAGGAAGGGCAGGAACAGCATGAAGCCGATCTGGAAGGCGGTCTTCAACTCGCTGGTCACGAAGGCCGGCAGCAGGATCGAGAAGGGCACGTCGGCGGCGTTGGTGAACTTGGGCGCGTGGGCCATGTCGGCGAACATCGACAGATCGTGCTCGCGCGTCTGCCGGATCATGAAGGCGTGGAATTCCTTGCCGCTCGCGCTGATCGCCTGCTCGGCGTTGATCGTGCCGGCGGCATAGGGCTGGATCGCATTGGCGTTCACCTTGTCCAGCGTCGGCGCCATGACGAACAGCGACAGGAACAGCGAAAGGCCGATCAGCACTTGGTTCGGCGGCGACTGCTGAAGCCCCAGCGCCTGCCGCAGGATCGCCAGCACCACGAGAATGCGGGTGAAGCTGGTCATCATCAGGACCAGCGAAGGCAGGATCGTGAGCAGCCCCATGATGAGCAGGAGCTGCAGCGATAGCGAAAGACTGCCACCCTGCTGGTTGCCGGCCATCTGGCCGAAGGCGCGGTCGAGCGCGCCCGAAACGGCCGAAGGCGACGGGGTCGCGGCAGCCGGGGCCGAAGCGGGCGCGGCCTGCGCGGCGATGGTGGAAGCGGGGGCGGCGGATGCGGGCGCCACGGCTTGCGCATGGGCGGCCGGCACGCTGCCGAAAATCAGGGAAATGGCCAGGAACGCGCTGAACAGGGCGGATGCCATGGGGCCGAAGATACGCATGCGAAGAAGATCCTGCGGGTAGGCGGTGTCAGGCCGTGGTGTCGATCAGCGGCTCGTGCGAGGCGCTGCGCGCCGGCGCTTCCGCCAGGGCAACAAGCCCGTTCTTCGAGGCCGAGACGAGGATTTCGCGACCGTGGAATTCCAGCACGGCAAGCCGCAGGGTGGGCGAGAGCATCTGCGTTTCGATGATCTTCACCGAACGCGTGCCCTGTCCCTGCCCGAACTTGCCTTCCATCCGCTTGGCGAACTTCAGGCTGGCCCAGGCCAGGCCGCCGATCAGCGGCAGCAGGATCAGCAGCTTGAGAATATACCAGAACATCAGGCGGCCTCGCCCTTTCCGGTGAAGGCGACAGGCGTTGCGTCGCCTGCCAGCTCGACGATGCGAAGGCCGAAGCGATCGCCCTGCGCCACGACTTCGCCGCGCGCGATGAGCTTGCCGTTGACCATGACGTCGAGCAGTTCGTCGGTCTGGCGGTCAAGCATGATGACGCTTTCCTCGCTCAGGCCGAGAACGTCCTTCAACTTCATTTCGGTGCGACCGAGTTCCACGGTCAGGCGGACGTCCACGTCCTTCAGAAGATCAAAGCTGCGGGGAATAAAGCTCATGGGGTGCCTCGTTCGAATGCGTGTGGTCTGGCAAAATCAGGAAGGATTGGTGATCTGGATGGCGACCCGGTCATCGACCGAGCCAAGCGTTCCGTGCGCGATCGTTCGTTTGCCGACACGGACCGGAATGTTGCGGGCGATCGGCAAGGACAGGATTTGTCCCACTTCCAGCGATGATATCGTGGAAAGCGGCAGTGCCACATCGACCAGCAGCGCGCTGACCGGCAGCGGCATGTCCGCGAACGGTTGCGACAACGGATCGGCCGGGCCAACGCGGGTGCGCGCGATCGGCGGCTTCTCGCCATGCCCGAACAGGTGCGCCAGCGTGGTCAGCGGGAAAGCGATCCGCATGGTCCACGGTGCAAGGCCTTCCTCCGTCACGGACACGGTCAGCACGGCCAGTTGCGTCGCCGCCGGGAAGGGGTGGAGCTGACGCAGGCTGCTGTCGCGGCGGATCGGCTGGACGGCGTCCGCCGAATTCGATCCCAGCGCGGCGGCCAGCCCGATGCCGATCTGGCGTTCCAGCCGGTCGATCATCAGTTCCGCCGAGAGGGGGAATTCGCGGGGAAGCACCTCCGGCACCTGGCCGCGGCCGCCAAACGCGCGGTCCACCAGGCTGAGCACCGCTTCCGCCTCGATCGTGCAGAGCAGCGGAGCAGCCTGGGAACCGGCTGCCATCAGGCTGTTCGCCGCCAGCGATTCAACCGTCGTGACGAATTCCTTGAAGTTGCAGCTCGTCGGTTCGGCAACCGCCACCTGCGGTCCCTCGTTGCCCAGCAGCGGTGCAAGCGCGACGCGGAGCGAGCGGGCGAACCGTTCCGTGGCGCGGGAAAGCGCCGGGATCAGTTCCGCCGGTCCGGGACCGGGGCGCAGCAACGCTTCGCTGTGCTGGGCCAGCGGGCGTTCGGCAATAAAGGCGCGTTCTGGCTTCATGGTTGCCTTACTGGACGATGAAAGTCTTGAAATAGACCGCGTCGACTCCGCCGAAACCTTCGGCCGAAGTCAGCACCTTGTTGATCGTGGCGGTCAGCCGCTTCTGCAGGCGATCCTTGCCTTCGGCAGTGTGGATGTCTGCTTCGGGCGTGTCGGCCAGATCGGCGAGGATCGCGGATCGGAGCGCCAGTTCATGCTTCTTGAGCCACAGCATCACGCGATAGTCGCGGCGCGTGGAAGCAGCGATGCTGGTCTGCACAAGCGCGTCGGAATCCCTGAGGTTCGACGTGAAATCCTCGGCGAAGCTGAAGTAAAGCGTGCGGTATTCGCTGCCGCCGTCACCCTCGGCGCCTTCGGCCGCCGCGCCCTCACCTTCGCCTTCCTTGGCCACGGGCGCGAAGGGATCCTTGGCGCCCTTGCGGATCAGCTTGGGCGTGTTGTCTTCCTTCTTGGCTTCGTGCGAGCCGCCGATGATCCCGGCCGCGACAAGACCGTAAGCCCCGCCACCGCCGACGGCGATCAGGCCAACGGCCATGCCGATCTTCATCATCATGCCACCGCCCTTCTTCGGCTTGGCTTCCTTGTCCTTCTTATCGCTCATGCGAGGTCCTTCGATCGGTATTCGTGGAATGGTGGGGCGCGTCAGGCGTAGATGCCGTCAGCGTTGGGATCGGTTGTGGTTTCCTGACCGCCGACGCGCGGCGCGGCGGTCCGGGGAAGCGTATCGGCGATCGGCGCGCGACCCTGGCGGCCCTGCGCGTTCGCGCCGTCGGCCGAGGTCTGCGTCTGGCCGCCGGCGTGGCGCTGCTGCGCTTCCGATCGCGGCGCGTTGGCGTCGGCGTTGGTGGAGCCGGCGTCTGCGCGGCTGGCGGCGGCCACGGCAGGGGCAAAGGCCGGGTCGGCGCTGCTCATCGCAACGGAGAGGCCATTGTGTTCCTGGCGGAACTGCAGCGAAACCTTGCCGAATTCGGCGTGGGCGAGCGAGACGCCGACCGTGCCAATGCCGGCTTCTTCCTTCGCGCGGGCGATCGTTTCCACCAGCGTGGCGAAGTTGACGGGCTGTGCCGCCGAAGCGCCGTTGGCTGGCGCGGCGCCCTGGGGCTGCGCGGCGTTGACCGGCGCGCTCTGAACGGCGGCAAGCGAGTAGCCGTCGGTCGGCAGGGCATCGCTCTCTACCTTGGTGGCGGAGACGGCGGCGGCAAGCGTGGCGGACTGTGCCTTGTGGGAGGTTTCGGAAGGCGCCATCGCCTGCGCCAGCATGTCCGCCGTCTGCGGCGCTGCGGCGTGGGCGGCGGCCTGAGCCTTGTCGCCGGTGGTCGCCGCCGGTGCCGCGCCTTGCGGTTCGAGCGTGAGCTTGGCGGTCGCGACGTCTTCGGGAATGCCCAGGGCACCGGCGATCTGCGCGCCAGCGGCCTTGGCCGTTTGCGCGATGGCGACGGGCAGGGCGGGAGCGGTTGCGGCCGCGCTTCCGTCAGCGGTGGCTTCGGAAGCGCCAGCGGCGTTTCCGTTCGGCTGCGTTTGCCGCAGAAGGCTGGCGATCAGCGAGGGATCGATGCTTGCCGCTGCCTTGGCCTCGGCATCCTTGCGGTCCTCGTCCTTTTCGGATGCGTCATCGTCATCGTTGCCGGATGCCTTGCCGGCAACCGGCAAGGTTTTGCCGCTTGCCGGCAAATCGTCTGCCGGCTTTGCAGTATCGCGTGCGGTGGACGCGGTACGATCATCGTTCGCATTGCGAGCGGCGGACGCCCGGCGTTGATCCAGAACGGCCTGAAATGCCGGACTGCCTGCATTCTCGTCGCTCGCGGACAGTGCGGCATCGCTGCCTGCATGCGCGGCCGTCGCAGAATTGAAGGCGGCAATTTCGAACATCGCGGACTCCCTGGTGGTTCCGCGATCTTCTATTCAAGGTTCGTGCCAAATGCCTTTTTTGCCGTCAATGCCACGGTGTTTGCCGCCGTTTTGCGGGCAATGAGCTGGGATTGGGCCTCGACCCTGTCCTCCACCGCGGCCCGCCTGCGTTCGGCTTCAGCGGCTTCGCGCGCCTTGGCATCGGCGATGGCGCGCGCCCGTTCCATGTCGGCGCGGGTTCCATTGGTAACCTCGTCCAGCCCGCGCACGAACTGGTGCAGGTGCTGGAGCGCGGCCGCGTCCTGGGCATCGCTGCGCGCGGCATAGTCGAGCGACATGCGCGCGGTGCGTTCGGCCAGCCCCTGCAACTGGGCAAGGGTGCCCTCCGCGAGCCCGGCTTCGACCAGCGCATTCCGTCGCGCGATGTCGCGGATGCGTTCCAGGCGTTGCAGGCGCGCAAGTTTGGCGCGTTCAGCCTTCATGGTCCAGCAGCTTGGTCAACGCGGCGACGCTCGCATCGAGCGGGACGATTTCGGGCGCGGGCTGGCACAGGAACTGCGTCAGCTCGTCATGCATGGCGATGGCGCGATCCAGTTGCGGGTCCGCGCCCGATCGATAGGCTCCCATCAGCACAAGATCGCGATTGGCTTCGTAACTGGCGATCAGCGCACGGAAATCGCGCGCCAGCTTCTGGTGCTGCGGCGCGGTGATGTCGTTCATCACGCGGCTGAGCGAGGCGGCGATGTCGATCGCCGGATATTGCCCGCGCTGCGCGAGATCGCGCGAGAGCACGACGTGACCATCGAGAATCGAGCGGGCGGTATCGACCACCGGATCGTCCTGGTTGTCGCCGTCCGCCAGCACCGTGTAGAGTCCGGTGATCGAACCGCCACTGGCGGCAGAGTTGCCGGCGCGTTCGACCAGCTTGGTGATCGTCGCCAGCGCGGACGGCGGATAGCCGCGCGCCGCGCCGGGTTCACCCAGCAGCAGCGCGATCTCGCGCCCGGCATGGGCCACGCGAGTCAGGCTGTCCATGATGAGCAGGACGCGCTTGCCCTGCGCGCGGAAGTATTCGGCCAGGCTGGTGGCGAGCAACGCCCCGCGAATGCGCAGGTTCGGCGCGTGATCCGCCGGAACGGCCACCACGACACTGCGCGACCGCTTTTCGCCATTCATGTGGCGTTCGACGAAATCGGATACTTCGCGCGCGCGCTCGCCGATCAGGCCGACGATGACGATTTCCGCTTCGGCCCCGTGCGCGACCATGTCGAGCAGGACCGATTTGCCGACGCCGGAACCGGCCATGATGCCGATGCGCTGGCCGACGCCGAACGTGGTGATGGCATTGAGCGCCCGAACGCCGGTATCGAAGGTCTGGCGGACCGGGCTGCGATCCAGCGCGCCGGCGCGGACGCCGCCCGAAGGCCATTCCTTCTGCGCAACGATCGGGGCGCCGCCATCGATCGGCTTGCCTTCGCCATCGACCGCGCGTCCCAGGAAGGCTTCACCCACCGGCAACATGCCGGGGCGGCCTTCGGGCCGCACGCGCGCGCCGGGGCGCAGCAGCACGGGATCGCCGAGCAGCATCATCAGGGTATTGCCGTTGCGAAAGCCGATGACCTCGGCCGCCAGCGAACCGCGTCCGTGCATGATCCGGCACTGCGTGCCGATCGGCACGGATAGTCCGGTCACTTCCAGCATGCCGCCATCACAGGCGGTCAGCAGGCCATAGCGCGCAGGCGCCAGGTCCGGATCCGCCGCGGCGAAGCGGTGGAGCATCGCCAGGGCGGGGTTCATGCGGGAAGGAGGGATGGCGTCCGGCGCGAGCGCGGGATTCAACATGCGCGAAGCGCCTCCTGCAATGCGATGCGCCACTGTTCCGGCCCATCCTCGACGCCGCCTTGCGCGCCTTCCACGCGGATGGAGCCGCGTTCGAGGGCGGGATCGGGTTCGAAGTGCCAGTCTTCGGGCAGGTTATGGGCAACCAGCGCGAGATCCTCGGGATGCAGCCTGATCACGCGCGCGTCCTGCGCGCGCGCGAGCATTCCGGCGGCGATCCGGACCCGTTCGGTCAGCCGATCGGGCGCGATGGCGGCTTCGTCCAGCACGGACTGGCACAAGGCCAGAACCGTTTCGCGCAGCCGTTCATGCAGCAACGCAAGCTGATCGCCATCCATCCGCGTCATCGCCATTTCGATCCGGTGGCGCGTTGCGTCGGCGATCGCGGCTTCTGCTTCGGCGGCGCTGCGTCCCTCGGCGTGGCCCTTGGCATAGCCATCCGCGAAAGCGCGGGTGACCGGATTTTCCGGTTCCGGTTCGGGGACGTGTTCGACAACGGGGGCAGGCGGCGTGTGGGCGCGACGCGCCAGCGGCGATACTTCCATGCGGCCGCCACCAACGAAGCGCTTGTCCGGAGCAAAGCCTACGCGCCGTTCCGTCAATGCGGAAAGCGCAACCGCGCGGGTCGGCTCAGACATAATCGTCGTCGCTCGCGCCGAACACGATCACGCCTTCGGCAGCCAGCCGGCGCGCGGCCGTGACCATGGCCTTCTGCGCCTCGATCACTTCGGCCATCTTCATGCGGCCCCGCTCGTTGATCTCGTCGCGCACGCCATCGGCGGCGCGCGAGGACATGGCGTCGAAGAACACCTCGCGTTGCGTGTCCGGAATGCCCTTCAGCGCGGCGATCAGCGTGTCGCTGTCCACTTCGCGCAGCAGGGAACCCATCGACTTGCTGTCGAGCACGAATAGGTGCTCGAACTTGAACATCTCGTTCTCGATCTGCTTGGCGAGCTGTTTGTCGATCTTGTTGATCTCGGGCATCACCCGCTTTTCGACCGCGCGTGCGGCGGCGTTGATGATGTCGGCCGCTTCGCGCGGCCCGCCCATCGTCATCACCGACTGGCCATGGCATTCGCCGATGCGGCGATTCAGCATCTGTTCGAGCATCGCGATGGCATCCGGCGAAACCGGTCCCAGCGTGGCGATGCGATGCACGACCTGCGGCTGGATGTTGTCCGGTAGCGCGTGCAGCACGGCGGCGGCCACTTCCGGGTCAAGCTGCACCAGCAGCACCGCGATCGCCTGCGGATGTTCGTCGCGGATCAGCGGGGTCAGCACCTGGGGCGTCAGCCAGCGCGCAAGTTCCAGCGGCGAGGTGCGCGGCAGGTCGGCCGGCGTGATGCGCTGCATCAGGCTTTCCGCCTTGATCTCGCCCACGGCGCGGGTCATCAGCGAACGGACCTGGCCGATGCGGTCGTGCGCGGTCAGGCCAAGGCGTTCGGTGCGTTCGACGAAACCGGTGATCGCCTGCGCGATCGCCATCGGGCCGATCTCGCCCAGCGCGCACATCTTCTCGCCCAGCGTCCGCAGCTCTTCGGGTTCCAGCTGGCCAAGGATTTCCGCGGCCTGCTCGTCCTCAAGCAGCATGACCATCACCGCGGCGCGTTCGGCGCCGCTGATGGGAGACAGGTCGCTCATACCGCTTCCTCCGTATTTTCCTTCAACATCTGGCGCAGGGCGGCAACGGCGCTGTCAGGCTTTTCCTTCACCAGCCGCTGGGCGATGCCAACCTGGCGGCTCAGCAGTTCGGTATCGACGACGCCCGTGGAGGCGTCCTGCGCCGGGCGCAGATCGGCCTTGGCGACCAGCGGCTTGGGGGCGGAAACGGCGCCTTCGCCGTCCTCCGCTGCCTCTTCATCGTCGTTTTCAGCCTTGCTGCGCTTCGATGCGGCCGGATCGCGCTTCAGCGCCTTGATCAGCGGGCGCACGCCCAGCAGCAGCACCAGCAGCACCGCGAGCAGGGCAACGGCATTGCGCAGGATCGTGGCGAACCACGGCGTCTCGTAGAACTTGGGCGCTTCGACAACCGCCGGCTTGAAGCTGCGGATGGCAACGGCGACCTGGTCGCCCCGCGTCGGGTCCGCGCCCACAGCGGCGCTGACGAGCTGCTTGATCTGTTCGATATCGGCGGGCTTGGCCTTGGCCATCGCCTCCTGGCTCACGGCCACAGCAACCGACAGGCGCTTGATCTTGCCCGGCGCCACGTTGGACACGGCCACTTCGCGGCCCAGTTCGTAGGTGCGCGTGGACGAGCTTTCGCCATTGGATGGCGGTGCGGCGGGCGTTCCGGGCGTGCCCGGAGTTCCCGGCGCCTGGCCGTTGGCGGCCTGCGCCCCCTGCGCCGGCGTGCCTTGCGGCGCACCCGGCTGGGCGGTGGTCGCGGGTGGCGGCGTGTTCGACAGTACGCCCGGTACCCCGATCGCGCCGGCCGCTCCGGCCGACTGGGAAGCGGACTGCGATTCCGTGCGGACCGCGCCCTGCTTGTCATAGCTTTCGCGGGCCGAGGTCACCTGGTCCATATCGAGATCGACCTGGATCTCGCTCGAAAAGTTGCCGTCGCCCAGCATCGGGGTCAGCAACTGGGAAACCTGCTGGCGGAGCTTGTCCTCCATCCGGCCCTGGATTTCGATGCGGTCGCTATCACCCGCCTTGGCGGCGGACAGCAGGCGGCCGTGCTGGTCGATCACTTTCACGGAATCGACCGACAGGCCCGGCACCGATCCCGCCATGAGGTTGACGATCGCGGAAACCTGGCTGTCGGAAAGCTGGCGGCCACGGGCCAGTTTGACCATGACCGATGCCGAAGGCGCCACGTTGTCGCGCACGAACACCGACTTTTCCGGTTCGGCAAGGTGGACCCGCACGGCTTCCACGCCGTCGATTTCCATCATCGTCAGTTCCAGCTCGCGCTCGCGCGCGGCCTGAAGGCGCTGGCCTTCCAGCGTCCGGCTGGCGCCCATCGGCAGCTTGTCGATCATCTGCTGCCCGGTTTCGGGCGCGGCGATCGCCCCGTCCGAGGCAGCGACCATGCGGGCCTTGTAAAGATCGCTTTCCGGCACGGTGATCGCGCCGGTCGAATTGTCGATCGTGTAGGGGATCGACGCCTTGTCGAGCGCGGCGACCACTTGCGCGCGTTCGTTGTCGGAAAGCTGCGAATAGAGCATCCGCTGCGGGGCAGGGGCCATGGTCATCCACAGCACGCCGGCAAGCCCGGCTGCCGACATGCCGGCAAACCAGGGCAGGGCGCGGCGAACCGACGTCTGGCCCATGAAGGCGCGCAGCCGTGCCGAAGCGCCGCCGAGCGCGGGATCGGTCAGCGGCGTCAGCACCGAAGGAGTACTGCCGCCAGCGACAGCGGGAACAAGGTCACTCATTTATCAGACCCCCATCCGCATGATGTCCTGGTACGCGGACAGCAGGCGGTTGCGAACTTGGAGCGTGGCTTCGAAGGCGACGCCGGCTTCTTGCCGGGCGAGCATGACCTTCGCGACATCGGTCACTTCGCCACGTTCGTAGGCTTCGCTGACCGCTTCCGCCTTGTTCTGCGTGGCGCTGACGCTGTCGAGCGCGGACTTGAGTGCTTCGGTGAAACCGCCGGCCGGACCACTGCTCTGGGTCTCGGCCGCGCCCGACGCGGCTGCATCGGGCTTGTGGATTTGCTGAAGCAGGTTGGAACGATCAATGATCTGCTGACGCAGCGCGATGATCTGCTGCACCCCGGCGGCACTTCCGCCGATTCCGTTGATACCACTCATCGACGACCTCCAGCGACTGCGATGCCGGCTTCACGGAAGCTGGCAAGGCGATAGCGTAGCGTGCGTTCCGAAATGCCGAGCTGGCGTGCCGCGGCCACGCGGCTGCCGCCGCAGGCCTCGAGCGTGGCCAGGATTGCCCGCGCTTCGGAAATCTGAACGATGTTGGAAAGCTTGGCTCCGGACGCGCCCATGTCGTCCGCGACGATTTCGGCGGGCGCGGCCGGTACTGCCGGGTTGATCGGCGTCACCGTGCCCGGCATCGGTGCGGCCTGCGCGCCGTTGCGATCAGTGACCAGGCGGGCAGGGCGATCGAACACGATGTGCTGCGGCAGGATTTCCGGCGCATCGCCTGCAAGAAGCAGCGCACGGCGCACCACGTTTTCCAGTTCGCGGACGTTGCCCGGCCAGGTGTGCTGGGCCAGCAGCGTGATCGCGGCATCGGAAATCCACGGCGTGTTCATGCCGCGCGGAACGTGGCGCAGCATCATCGCGAAGGCGAGCGGCGCGATATCTTCCGGGCGCTCGCACAGCGCGCCCAGCGAGAGCGGGAAAACGTTGAGGCGGTAGTAAAGGTCCGCGCGGAAGCGGCCTTCCTCGACCTCCAGCGGCAGATCCCGGTTGGCGCAGGCGATCACGCGCACGTCAACCTTGACCGGCTGCGTCGCACCCAGCGGCAGCACTTCGCCTTCCTGCAGCGCGCGCAGCAGCTTTGCCTGGAGCGAAATCGGCATCTCCGCGATTTCGTCGAGCAGCAGCGTGCCACCGTCGGCGGCGCGGAAGAAACCTTCGCTGGCCGCGTTGGCACCGGTGAAGGCGCCCTTCTGGTGACCGAACAGCAGCGCTTCCAGCATCGTTTCCGGCATCGCGGCGCAGTTGATGGCGATGAACGGCTTGTCGGCGCGGCGCGAACGATCGTGGATGAAGCGGCTCAACACTTCCTTGCCGGTTCCGGTCGGGCCGTTGATGAGCACGGGAATGTCGCTCGCGGCGATGCGTTCGGCCAGGGCGAGGACGGAGAGGCTTTCTGGATCGGCGGCTACGGGCGTGCCGGCGGGGGCGGCACAGGCAAGCAGCGCGGCGAGCGCGCCTTCCGAAGCTCCATCGACATAGCGCAGCGTGAACTGGCGGCCTCCCGGCGCGCGGATCAGTTCGTTGTGCGGTGCGCGTTCAAGGGCGATCGCGATCTTTCTGGGATCATGCTGCACGCATTCTTCCGATGCGTACACATACGTACCAGCGCTGCTGCCGAAGCTCCCGACAATAGCATCCGCCCGCTGAACCAGTGGCGCGTTAACGCTTCCGGCTTGTTCAGAGACGTTCAATCCGTCCGTATGTTGATCCATGTTAATGGCCCCCGTCTTAACCATATCTGGTGACGGTTTGCCTCTAAATCCTAAATGAACCATTAACCTCAGTGTTCGTACTTAGGCGTTGAGCGTAGTTTTTTGCACGCCGCGCATTTTTTCCCCTTAAAAACCCGATCCCCATGCCGGTCTTTGCCTCGACAGCCGCGTTATCCCCGTGACTCGGCGGTCCTCTCGGGAACGATCCTCACTGGAGACTGACATGACCGTTATCAACACCAACATCAGCGCACTGCGCGCGGCGAACGCTTCGAACTCGGCCAGCCAGATGCTGGGCACTGCCATGCAGCGCCTGTCCACCGGCACCCGCATCAACAGCGCGAAGGACGACGCCGCCGGCCTCGCCATCGCCACCTCGATGACCTCGCAGATCACTGGCATGAACCAGGGCATCCGCAACGCCAACGACGGCATCTCGCTGGCGCAGACGGCTGAAGGCGCGCTGGGCGAAGTCACCAACATGCTGCAGCGTATCCGCGAACTGGCCACCCAGTCGGCTTCGGGCACCTATCAGGACACCACCGACCGCGCTTACATGCAGACGGAAGTCGACCAGCTGACCTCGCAGATCGATCAGGTCGTCACCAACACCAAGTTCAACGGTGTTGCTCTGTTCGACGGTTCGACCGCGACGGTGAAGATCCAGGCCGGCGCCAACGCCAGCGACACGGTTGACCTTTCGATGGCCGACCTGACCACGCTGGCTGCGAGCGGCGGTGCGGCCGGTTCCTATGACGTTTCGACGGCGACGTCGGCCAATGGCCTTCTGTCGACGCTCGACACCGAACTCGAATCGATCTCCAGCGCCCGTTCGACGCTGGGTGCCGGCCAGAACCGCCTCCAGTCGGCGGTCAACAACCTGACCAGCAACGTCACGAACCTGTCGGATGCCCGCTCGCGCATTCAGGACACCGACTACTCGGCGGAAACGACGGCGCTCGCCAAGGCCCAGATCCTGAGCCAGGCTTCGACGGCGATGATCGCCCAGGCCAACCAGAGCCAGCAGAACGTTCTCTCGCTGCTCCGCTAAGCCTGACGCAACCTGACACCTGCCTCCACCAGGTGGCGGCCCGGCGATCGCGAGATCGCCGGGCCTTTGGCGTTTTCAGCGCGGGCATGCGTCATGTCTTCTTGACTCCGCGCGCGCGAGGCGATTGGCCGGAGCCGTGGCTTCGTCTGGCAAATATCTCGTGCGGTCCGCCGCCATCCGGTTCCGCCGCCGCCTGCGCGAAAGCGAGGCGGCCTTTATCGTGCTCGCGCTGCTGGCCGGGCTTGCGGCCGGTATCCTCACCAATGCGCAGCAGTTCCTGGCGCACGGCATCCAGCACTTCTTCTATGGCGTCACGATCAACCGGCTGAGCGCGCTGGGATCGATCCATCACCCCTGGCGCCTGCTGGCGCTGCCGATCGGCGGGTTGTTGCTGGTGTTCATGGCGCGATGGCTCCATCGCCGCCGCCGGACGCTGATCGACGTGGTCGAGGCGAATGCGCTGCACGGCGGGCGGTTGCCACTGTCCGACAGCCTGATCATCGCCGGGCAGACCATCGTATCGAATGGTGCGGGCGCTTCGGTCGGGCTCGAAGCCGCCTATGCCCAGATGGGCGGCGGCATCGCCTCCGCGCTGGGGCAATGGTTCAAGCTGCGCCGCGCGGATCTGCGCACGCTGACCGGGGCAGGGGCCGGCGCGGCCGTCGGCGCGGCTTTCGGCGCGCCATTGGCCGGCGCGTTCTATGCCTTCGAGATCGTGATCGGAACCTACACCCCGGCCGCGATCGCACCGGTGGTCACGGCCGCGTTGTCGGCCGTCTTCGTCACGCGCCTGCTTGGCGTGGAGCCTTATCTGATCGCGACGACGGCGGACCGGGTGCTGCACACGCCCGATTACCTTGTCTATGCGGCGCTCGGACTGGTCTGCGCTTCCATGGGCATCGTGGTCATGCGCCTGGTCACGGCGATGGAGCTGGTGGTGCAAGCCTGGACGCGCATCGGCGTGTGGCGGCCGGTGATCGGCGGCTTCCTGCTCATGCCGATCGCCTGGCTCTCGCCGCAGGCGCTGTCGGCCGGACATGGCGCGCTGCACCTCAACCTTCTGCTGCATCCGCCGATCATGTTTCTGCTGACCGTGCTGGCCCTGAAGATCGCGGCGTCCGTGATCTCGCTCAGCTTCGGTTTCCGCGGGGGGCTTTTCTTCGCCTCGCTGTTCCTCGGTTCACTGGTCGGGCAGATTTTTGCCGGTGTGGGCAACATGCTGTTTCCCGGCTTGGCGATCGATTCCAACGATGCGGCGCTGGTGGGCATGGCCGCATTCAGCGTGTCCGTGGTGGGTGGTCCGATGACGCTGGCCATGCTGATGCTGGAAACCACGCACGATTTCGCGCTGATGGGCGTGGTGCTGACCGCATCGCTTATTTCCAGCGCCGTCACGCGCGAAGCCTTCGGCTATTCCTTTTCCACCTGGCGTCTCCACGTGCGCGGATCGATCGTGCGCAGTCCGCGCGACATCAGCTGGGTCGTGGACCTTCACGCCGGCCGCATCATGCGCAAGGACTGGGTCAGCATCGCGGACGACAGCACCATTGCCGCGTTTCGCGCGGCGATTCCATTGGGATCGGCCAGCAAGGCCGTGCTTGTCGATCGCGAAGGGCGTTATCGCGGGATCGTTCCCACGGCGCTGGCCTATCGGTCCGATCTCGCCCTGGATGGCCTGATCAGTTCGGTAGCCACGCTGGTCGATACCACGCTGCATCCCGAGACGGGCATTCAGGAGATGCTGGCCCTGTTCGATCGGCTGGCAGTGGACGAAATGGTGGTGGTCGATGCCGCCCAGCACGTCGTCGGCGTGGTTACCGAACGCCATGCCCGCCGGCGCTATTTCGAGAAACTCGAAAGCGCGCAGCGGGACATTTTCGGCGAAACCTGAAGGGCAGGCGTCAGTTCACCAGCAGGATGGAAATCCGGCGGTTGCGCGGATCGGACGGGTTGTCCTTCACCAGCAGTTCGCGGTCGGCGACGCCTTCGATCCGGCGGAAGCGGCTTTCGGCCACGCCCTGGTGCATCAGTGCCTGTCGCGTGGCTTCGGCGCGGCCGGCGGAAAGCGACCAGTTGTTGGCGGCCTGGCCGGGCTTCCACTGCACCGAATCGGTGTGGCCGCGCACGGTGATGCCGGATGGATCGGGGCCGATCGCCTGGCCGATTGCCTGCAACAGTTCGGTCGCGTCGGGCGTCAGCAGCGTGGTGCCGAGGCGGAACATCGAGAAGTTGGCGTCGTCGACCAGGTCGATGCGCGTCCCTTCGGTGGTGTCCACCATGCGGACCTGCCGGGCAAGCTGGCGCAGCTTGGCGTTGGCGGCCAGCTTTTCCTGCAACTTCTTCTCGACGGCCGTGCGTTTGGCCTTCGAGCCGCCGTCCTTGGCGCCGCCGGTGGCGTCGCGCGGCACGGTCAGAGTCTTGGTGCCGGTCTGCGCGGCCTTGTGCGGATAGTTGTCCGCGTCGGTGATCGAGGAGCCGCCGAGCAGGCCATAGGAGCCGGCTTCGCCTTCCTTCATCTTGACCAGGGTGGGCGTGAAATAGTCGGCAAGGCCCTTGCGCTGCTTCTCCGTGGTTGCGCCCAGCAGCCACAGCAGCAGGAAGAAGGCCATCATCGCGGTCACGAAGTCGGCGTAGGCGACTTTCCACGCGCCGCCATGGTGCCCGCCGGCTACCACCGTCACCTTCTTGACGATGATTGGCGCCGGAGGCGGCTCGTTCTTGCCTCTGGGAGGTTTGGCCATGGGTTCAGCCTTCCCTTAGCGGCCGCGCAGCGCGTCGAGCAGTTCGGACAGGCCGGGGCGGAAGGCGTGGCCAAGACCCGACCGCGCGCTTTCCACCACCAGCGGCTGCGGCCACCCGTGAAGCGAAGCGATGATGACCTGCTTGACCGCCTGGAAGATCATCTCGTCCTGATCGAGCACCTGCTTGAGGCGGCTCGCCAGCGGGGCGACGATGCCATAGGCCAGAAGCACGCCCATGAAGGTACCGACCAGCGCCGAACCGATCATGCCGCCCAGGATGGCCGGCGGCTTGTCGATCGAGCCCATGGTCTTCACGACGCCCAGAACCGCCGCGACGATACCCAGCGCGGGGAGGGCGTCGGCCAGGCCCTGCAGCGCGTGCTGCGGTTCGGCTTCTTCATGGAAGTGCGTCTTCATCGCGTGATCCATCACGTCCTCGACGGCGTGCACTTCCAGCGTGCCGGAGGAGACGACGATCAGGGTCAGCGTATCGCAGATCAGCGAAATCAAAGGTTTGTTGGCGAGAAGTCGCGGGAATTCCGCGAAAATCGGCGAGCTGGCGGGATCGGTGACATGGCTTTCCAGCGCCACCGGCCCGTCCGACCGCAGGATCTTCATCAGCTTGGTGCACAGGATGATCGCGTCGATGTGATCCTGCTTGGTGTGCTTCGGCCCCTTGAACACTTTGGCGAAACCGCCGCCGATCGCCTTCAGCTCGTGCATCGAGTTGCCCGTGACCAGCGCGCCGACAGCCGCGCCGCCGATGATGAGCATTTCGTGCGGGATCGCCTCCATGACCGGCCCCAGCGCGCCGCCAGTGATGGCAAAGCCGCCGAAGACCATGACCAGCAGGATAATGATGCCGATACCAGCGTACATGGAAGTTCAACCCTTCAGAATTCGAAAGCGGTGTGGTTCGGGATCAGCTCAACATGCTGAACAGCGAGAGGCCCGAAAGCTTGGTGAAGCTTGCCTGGCTGGCTTCGAGCACGGTCGAAAGTTCCTGCAGCCGCGTGAAGGCTTCGGTGATGTCGGTGCCACCGATGTCCTTCTGTTCGGTCGCGCGCGATGTGGCCATCGCGGTCTGCCGCTGGACGTTGATGTCGATCCAGGACAGTCGCGAACCGACCACCGTTTGCGCGGTGGTGACCGAATCCAACCCCGCCTGGAGCGACGTCAGCGCATTGTTGGCGGCGGTGGTGGCCCCGGCGCCCCCCGCGTCGAGCGCGTCGGACAGGGTCTTCACTACCGACATGATGTCGGTCTGCGTCCCGTTCACGTTGAACGACAGAAATTCCGGACCGGTCACGCCGCGCGTGACGGTCTGCCCGTCGCCGAGCGCAAGCTGCCCGGCCGAACCGGTACCGATATAGGAGGCGTTGCCCGAAGCATCGACAGTGTAGGCATCGCCGCCCGTCTGGCCACCGAACAGCGCGTGCCCGGCGGAATCGCGCGTATTGGCAAGCGCCACCAGGTTGCCTTGCAACTGCTTCAGCTCGGTGCTGATGCTAGAACGCTGCGTGTCGGACATCGTGCCGCTCGCGGCCTGCGTCGCCAGCTGCTGCACGCGGATGATCGTGTTGGAAAACTCGGTCATTGCCGAATCCGCCAGATTGAGATCCGATGTCGCGCGGTTGGCGGCGTCGGTATCGATCTTGGACAGCGTGTCGGTGCGCGACAGCGCGCGTAGCCGTGATGCCGCGACCGGATCGTCCGACGAGGTCGTCAGCCGATTGCCCGAACTGATCTGCGTCTGCAGCTTTTCCGCCTGGGCGCGAAGCGACGTGAGGTCGAGCGTCGAGCGGCTGTAGAACGCGCTGGTGCTGGTAGCGAAAGTGGTCATGATATCACCTGATGCCTATCAGCGTGTCGAAGATGTTGGAGGCTACCTGCATGACGCGCCCAGATGCCTGGAACGCCTGCTGGTAACGGACGAGATTCACCGCCTCGCTATCGAGATCGACGCCGGACTGTGCGGCCAGCGTGGTCTTGGCGGAATCGGAAATGGTCTTCAGTGCGTCGCGCGTCACCGTGCGGCCCGATACGGCCGACGAGACGTCGAACAGGATCGAGTCCATCTTGCCTGCCGGGTCGGCGTTGCCGAGTGCGTTGCGCAGCGCGTCAAGGTTCGTCGTGTCGAGGCTCTTGGCCGCTGAGCCAGCCGGAGCCGTGGCGATTTGCGAGCCGTTTGTCAGCGCCAGCGAGAAACTGGCCGCATCGGTGCCGGAGAACATGGCCACGCCGGGGTTGCCGTCCACGTCCACGCCGCCGGTCTGGACGCCGTTCACCGTGGTGACGATGTTCGCCGCGAGCGCATCGAGATCGCCATGAAGCTGCGACAGCTTGCCGAGCGCGAGGTTCTGGCCGGCCAGCGAACCGCCGGAAAGGGCAACGCTGGCGCCCGACGCTGTCGAGAACGTGATCGTGCCGTCCGCGGCAGTCGCGGCGGCCAGCGCGTCGGTGGACCCGCCGTTGACGATCGCGGGGCCGGCGGCGCCGCCGATCTGCACTTTCACGGTGCCGTCCGGCGAGAACGTGGTCGCGATGTCGCCGTACTGGCTCATCTGCTGCAACAGATTGTCGCGCTGGTCGAGCAGCGAGGTCTGGTCGCTGGTCGCGTCCGATGCCCGCGCGAGGCGGACGTTGGTGCGGGCCAGTTCCTGCGCCAGGCGGTTCACCTCGGTCACGCCCGCGTTGGCTTCGAAGTGCAGGCCGTTGCCCACCGCGTCGAGCTGCTGCGAGGCGATCTGGAAGGTGTTGGTCATCGTCCGCGCGCTTTCCACGACGGATGCGCGCAGAGAACTGTCGGTCGGATCTTCCTTCAGCTTCTGAAGGGTGGATTCGAACGACGTGATCGAATCATAGACGTTGGACTGTTCCAGCGCCGTTTCGACGTTGCTGAGGCCGGTTACTTCCGCATCGGCGCGCGCCGTGTCGGAGCCGGTCCGGCGCACTTCCGATTGCCGGAAGGCATCGGCGTTGCGCACCACCTGGCTGACGCGGACGCCCGACAGCGAAACGTCGGACGTCTGTCCGAAATAGCCCGTGGTCGAAACCTCGGACATCTTGGCCGTGCGGCGGACATAGCCTTCCGTCGACGCGTTCGCGATGTTCTGGGCGGTGACGTCCAGCGCGATCCGCGCAGCTTTCGCGCCGCTGCGGGCAATCGAGAGAAGGTCTGACGACATCGCCGGTTACTCCTTTTTCGCCGAAGCCTGCGGGAAGCGGGCGGCAATTTGCGCCTCGATCTGCTTGGCGAAACCAAGCGTGCCCGTCTTGGAAGCGATGTCGGCGAACTGTTCATCGCGCATCGTGGTAAATGTTTCGTTGCCACGGCCCGCGAAAGGATCGTCCTCGCCGGCAAAATTCGTCTTGTGGGCCGCCGACAGCATCTGCCGCAGGAAAATCGCCTCGAAACCCTGCGCCGCCTGGCGCAATTTCCCGCGCTCGGTCGAGAGGGCGTCGGTGGCGGCGGATACCACGCCGCCGACGTTGATAGGGAGAATGCTCATATCACCACCATTTCCGCCTTGAGCGATCCGGCCTGCTTCAGCGCTTCCAGGATCGCGACGAGGTCCGAGGGCGTGACGCCCAGCTTGTTGAGGGCATCGACGATCGACGACAGCGAGGCGCCCGGCTTGAACAAGGCGACGTGCGCCTGCTGTTCCTGCACGTCGATCTGGCTGTTCGGCGTTACCGTGGTGCGGCCGTTGCTGAAGGGCGCGGGCTGCGAAACCTGGGGCTTTTCGTCGATCTTCACCACCAGCTTGCCGTGGCTGATCGCGGCCGGCGCAAGGCGCACGGCGCTGTTGATCACCACGGTGCCGGTGCGGCTGTTGACGATCACGCGCGCGGGGGTTTCGGCCGGGTTGACCTCGATCATCTCGACCGCGGCCATCGTGCTCGCACGCGCGTCGGCGCCTTCGGGCAGGTGCAGCGCCAGGGTCACGCCGTCTTCCACCGAAGCCATGCCGGGATAACGCGCGTTGATCGCGTCGCGCACGCGCGATGCGGTCAGGAAATCGGCGTTGAACAGGTTCCAGCGCAGGATCGGGTTGTCGTCGAAGCCGGTGGCGACCGCGCGTTCCACGCTGGCGCCCTCGGCGATCCGGCCGACGGTGGGAATGTTCACGGTGACTTGCGAACCGTCCTTGGCGGCGACGCCCAGGCCGCCGACAGCCAGGTTGCCCTGCGCCATCGCATAGATCTGCCCATCCGCGCCGTAGAGCGGCGTCATGATGAGCGCGCCACCGCGCAGCGACTTGGCCTTGCCCAGCGTGGAGACGGTAACGTCGATGCGCTGGCCCGGCTTGGCGAAGGCGGGCAGGTCGGCGGTGATGAGCACGGCGGCTGCGTTCTTGAGGCCCGGCGACACGCCCGGCGGCAATTGCACGCCAAGCCGGCCAGCGGTGCCTTTCATCGCCTGCGTCAGGTACTCAAGATTGTCATCGCCCGTTCCGGCCAACCCGACGACGATGCCGTACCCGGTCAGCTGGTTGGTGCGGACGCCCTGGAACGCGCCCAGATCGCGCACACGCTCGGCATGGGCCGCCACGGGGGCGACAGTAGCGAGCGCGGCGGCGAAGGCGGCGGTCAGGGAAAGAAGCAGGCGGCGCATGACGGACCTCGAGGAAAGCCTCAGAAGGGGCTGAGAATGTTGAAGAACTTGCTGAGCCAACCTTCACGGCTGGCCCGCTGGATCGCGCCGTTTCCGGCATATTCGATCCGCGCGTCGGCGACTTGCGTCGAAACGAGGCTGTTGTTCTGGTCGATGTCGCCAAGGCGCACGATCCCGGAAAACTGAACCCATTCCTGACCCTGGCTCAACAGCAAGCGCTTTTCCCCTCTGACGAGGGCGGTGCCGTTCGGTCGCACTTCCGCGATCGTGACGGACAGCGAACCCCCGAGAGAGTTCGTCTGCGCGGCATTGCCCTTGCCATTGAACGACGATCCGGCCGACGCTTTAAGGGCGTTGGGGTCAAGAAACGACAAAGGGCCTGCACTCGGCGGTACGATATTGGCGCTGCCGGCACGGTCGGTCTTGGAACTGGCCGACTTCGAGGTGGTCATCTGTTCGACCAGCACGATTGTCAGCGGATCGCCGACCGCGTGGGCGCGGCGTCCTTCGACCAGACCCGCATACCCAGCCGACGCATTGAAGATGGCGCCATCCGCGGGGCGCGGGGCGGGCTGCTGCGGCAAGGTGGCGCCGAAGCCGACCGGCGGCTTGCGACCGGCCCATGCCGGGCCTGCGACGTTCAGCGCGAGCAGCGCCGCACCGACAAGCAGGGCCTTGCCGGCGCGCGCGCGATTGAAGGGAGCAAGCATCATGGTCACAGCGTCTGGTTCGCGTTCTTGAGCATTTCATCGACGGCGGAGATCATCTTGGAGTTGATCTCGTAGGCGCGCTGGGTCTCGATCATGTCGACCAGCTCCTGCACCACGTTGACGTTGCTCGCTTCGAGGAAGCCCTGCTTGATGTGGCCGCGGCCGTTGTCGCCGGGAATGCCGATCTGCGCGGTGCCGCTGGCGGCGGTTTCCATCAGGAAGTTGTCGCTGCTGGCGCGCAGGCCTGCCGGGTTGGCGAAGCTGGCGACCGTCAACTGACCGAGCTGCGTCGGTTCGGCATTGCCCGGCAGCGTGGCCGATACAGTGCCGTCCTGGGCAACCGTGATCGCCGATGCGCCTTCCGGAATCGTGATCGTGGGCTGCACGACATAGCCCTGCGCGGTGACGAGCTGGCCTTCGGCCGAACGGCTGAAGTTGCCCGCGCGGGTATAGGCCAGCTGACCGCCCGGCAGAGTCACCTGGAAGAAGCCATCGCCATCGAGCGCCAGATCCAGCGCGTTGTCGGTGTTCTGCAGCGATCCCTGCGATTCGATGCGCGTGGTCGACTGGATGCCGACGCCGGTGCCGAGGTTAAGGCCCGTGGCATAGGCGGTTTCGTTCGACGATTGCTGGCCGGCGACGCGCGCGTCCTGATAGGCCAGCGTGGCGAAGTTGGCGCGATCGCGCTTGAAGGCGGTCGTCCCGACGTTGGCGAGGTTGTTCGCGATCACGCGCATCCGCGTGTCCTGCGCCTCAAGCCCGGTGCGGGCGACGTGAAGGGCTGAACTGGGCATCGTTCGGTACTCCGTTAGCTGCTGATGCGCATGAGCGCGGCGCTGTTTTCATCGACCTCGCGCGCGGTCGAGATCAGTTTGGTGCGGATGTCGAAGCTGCGTTGCGCCTCGATCATCTGGACCAGGACGTCGGCCGGATTGACGTTCGACTGCTCGAGCGATCCGGTCACCACGCGGGCATCCTCATCGCCGGGCAGCACGCCGCCGCCTTCGACGCGGAAGAAGCCGTCGATGCCCTTCTTGATGGGCGACCCATCGGTGCTGACCAGCTTGATCCGGTCCACCACCTGCGGCGGCGTGTCGGGCGTCGCCGGGTCGGCGGCCATGACGCTGCCGTCGGGCGCGACGGTGATCTTCGAACCGAGCGGCACGGTGATCGGCCCTCCACTGCCGATCACCGGCCGCCCGTCGCCATTGACGAGCAGCCCGGTCGCGTCGACCGCGAGATCGCCACGACGGGTATAGGCCTCGGAACCGTCGTCCGCCTGGACCGTCAGCATGGTCTTGCCGTTCATCGCGATATCCAGCGGATTGTTCGTCGCGATGATCGCTCCCTGCTTCATGTCCGCGCCATAGACCTCGCCGTCCGTCATGGCCCGCGCCTCCAGGCTGGGGCCTTTCAGAGTCATTGGCGTGGTCGTGAGCATTTCGGCACGGAAGCCCACGGTCTGCGAGTTCGCCATGTTGTTGGCGATCATCCGCTGCTTCGTCATTGACGTGCTCATGCCCGAATAGGCGGTGTAGATCAGGCGGTCCATGGTTTAGCCTCAGCTCCGCAGGTTGATCACGGTCTGCGAGATCTGCGTGGCCGTATCGATCGCCTTCGCGTTCGCCTGGAAATTGCGCTGGGCCGTGATCAGCCCGACCAGTTCCTCGGCGATGTCGACGTTCGAACGCTCGACCGCGCCGGCGAGAAGCCCGCCGTACTTGCCGGTCGAAGGCGTGCCATAAGCGGCCGGGCCGGAAATGCCGGTCGCGCTCCAGTTCGAGGAGCCTTCCTGGCGCAGGCCGGTGGGCGTGGTGAACGAGGCCAGCGCGACCGTGCCGATCACGGTGTTCGAGCCATCCGCGTAGGACGCCGTGACATCGCCGTTCTCGGCGATGGTGATGCCGGCATATTCCGAACCGGCGCCGTTGGTCAGCGGGATCTGCGCGTCGGTCAGCGTGGAGCCGCCCGGAGCATAGATCTGCAGGCGGTTGTTCGTGTCGTCATGGATATAGCCGCTGCTGTCCAGGTCGAACGAGCCGTTGCGGGTATAATAGGTGTTGCCCGTCACCCCATCGCGCGTGGTGAAGAAGCCTTCGCCCGTGATGGCGACGTCGAGCGCGTTGCCCGTCAGGTCGGTGGCGCCGGCCTTGAAGTTCTGCTTGATCGCCGAAACCTGCGCGCCGATGCCGATGGTCATGGTCGGCGAGGTCTGCGCGGTGGTGGCCACGATATCCGCGAAATCGGTACGGCTCGATTTGAAGCCGTTGGTTTCCGCGTTGGCGATGTTGTTGCTGATGACGCCAAGATCGGTCTGGGCGTTCTTCAGGCCGGTGAGTGAAGTGTAGAAAGACATGGTGGAGGTCCTTTCCGGTTGAAGGTCTTAGCTCGCCGTGCCCGTGAGCTTGGTGTTCAGGGTGGCGATCTGGCTGGAGATGGTCTTGAGCGTGCTGCTCATGTCGTTCGAGGTCGAAAGGCTCGAGAACTGCGCGAGCTGCGCGACCATCTGGGTGTTGTCCACCGGGGCGGTCGGGTCCTGGTTCTGAAGCTGCGTGGTCAGCAGTTTCAGGAAGTCACCCGCGCCGAGCGAACCCCACGAGTTCTTGGCGGTGGACGTGTTGGTCGTCGAACCGGTGCCCGACGTGTTGGAAACGCTGCTGGTCATTATTTCATCCTCATCGTATCGAGCATCAGTTGCTTGGCGGTCTGCATCGCTTCGACAACATTCTGGTACTGGCGAGAGCTTTCGAGCATCTCGACCATTTCCGCACTTTCATCGACCGGAGCGGACCAGACATCGCCGTTCTGGTCGGCGAGCGGGTTGTCCGGCTGGTGATCCTTGATCGGCGTCGCCGACGAACGGTACACGCCGTTGACCTTGACGGTGGCGAGGCCCGTCGACCGGTCCAGTTCTTCGGAGAAGACGGGACGCAGCGGGCGGTAGGCCGTGCTTTCGCTGGACGAGACCGTGCCCGCGTTCGCGAGGTTCGATGCCGCCGCGTTCATGCGCACGAGCTGCGCGGACATCGCGCGGCCGGCCACGTTGAACAGCGTCATGGGGGAGGTGTTTGGGCCTGCCATGGTTATTCGCCCTTGAGCGCGCGCGTGACGGTGTCGATGCGTCCGCGGATGAAGGAGAGTGTCGCGGTGTATCCCACCGCGTTTTCGGCGAAGGCGGTCTGCTCGGTCGCCATCTCGACGGTGTTGCCGTCAAGGCTGGGCATGACCGGCACGCGATAGCGCGTGGCCGATGCCATCGCCTGGTCTTCGCTCGCGCCGGTGGCGCGCGCCTTCAGCGCCGCCTGGAAATCGATGTCCTTGGCCTTGTAGCCTGGTGTTCCGGCGTTCGCGATGTTGGACGTCAGCAGGCCCATGCGCTGCGACCGCAGCTCAAGCGCCTTGCCATGTATCCCGAAAAGACTGTCGCTCATCGTCGGTCAGCTCCGCATAGGTGTTGCCGACATCGATTTCGCAAGCATCGTGCCAAATCGTTTTGTCGCTCCCGGACATCGTCCAGCCGGCAAAATCGCGGCGCATTTCCGGCAAGGGTTTGCCGTTTCGCGGCAGGGACCGGCAAAGTTCGGCCACTCCCTGAAACCTCGGAAAACAAAGCCGTTCTTCGCCCCGAGCAGGAGTTCCTGATCCATGGATTTCACGCATTTCTACAATCCCGCCGCCGCCGTCATCGTCTTTGGCGGCACCGCGCTGGCCGCGGTGCTGCGCTGTGGCCTGACCGCGACCGCCACGACGGGGAAGGCGCTGATGGACCTGTTCCGGCCGCGCTTCCGTGCCGATGCCGTCCGCGCCGTCCTGGCCGGGCAGGCTGCCGACATTCGCGCGAACGGCCTGCTGCGCGCACAGCCATGCCGCAGCGGCGATCGCGAGTTCGATGAAGCCACCAACGCCATGCTGTCGGCCCGGTCGGTCTCCGGCCTGCTGGAAAAGCACGAGGCCTTTCGCGCCACGCGCGGGACGAAAGCGGGCGAGGCGGCGGGGATGCTGGCGCAGGCGGCCGATCTGGCGCCGGTGTTCGGCCTTGCCGGAACGCTCGTATCGCTGACGCAGCTGCCGGCCGACGGTGTGGCACGCGGCGCTTTTTCCAGCGCCATCGGGATGGCGGTGCTGACCACGCTTTACGGGCTGATCTTCGCCAATCTGGTGCTCGGTCCGCTGGCCAAGATGGTCGAGCGGCGCGCGCGTGACGAAGAAGCAGCGCGTCAGTCGGTGATCGACTGGCTGGTTCAGCAGGTCGCGCTCGCCACGCCGCGCCATGCGCGCCATGAGGCGGATCACCATGGTGGCCACACCGCTGCGCGCCACGGTGCGGACGAACATGTCGCGGCGGCGACGCGTGCGGGGGAAGCGGCATGATCGTTCGCCCGTCGACCGGCTGGCAGACCATTCTGGCCGACCTGTCGATGATCCTGTTCATGATCGCGGCTTCCGCGCTGGCCAACACGCCGGAGAAAGCGCAGCCCGTGGCGAAAGCCCATGCCGCCGCCGCTCATACCCCGCCGCCGGCACCCGTCCAGGCCTCGGTTCGCGCCGAGCCGGTGGGCGTGTGGTCCGATGGCGCGGGCGCTCCGCCTTTGGCGCAATGGCTTGCCGATCAGGGCAGCGATCCGCGTTTGCGCGTGACGATCGTGGTGCGCCATGGCCCCGGCGACCAGGCGGCCGCGTTCGCGCGCGCCGCGGCGCTGGCGCAGAGCGCGGGCGAACGCGGCAAAAACGCGCGCGTTGTCGTGGAGCCGGGCATCTCGCGCGGGGCTACGGTCACGCTTGGCTTCGATACCGAAGAAAGCGCATCGGCAACCTGATGGATGGCACGATGTTTGCTTATTTGCGTGAGACACTTACTTATCCGGGGTCCTTACCCATGACGCGCAAGATTCCTTCTTTTAGCTTTATGGCCATGGCGCTGGCTGGCGCCGCGATCGGCACGCCGGCACAGGCCCAGCGGGCCGGGCTTGCCGATCTGACCGATATCGACATCGCCGTGGCGCGCTTTACCGGTTCGCCGATCGGCGTGCCTGGGGGCGCTGCCTTGCCGGTGGATCGCCGGATGCGCCTTGCCGCCTGCCGTGCGCCACTGGCGCTCTCCTGGCGGGGCGGCACGCGCGATAGCGTGATCGTTCAGTGTCCGGACGCCGGCAGCTGGCGCATTTTCGTGCCGTTGGTCGGCCTTGCGCCGGCAACCCGGCAAGAAGCTGCCGCCCCGGCGGTTCTGCGCGGCGAAGCCGTGACGGTTTCCGTGACGGGCGAGGGCTTTGCGGTTTCCCAACCCGGAGAAGCCATGGATTCCGGGGCTGTTGGCGCGTGGATACGGGTCAAGACCTCGGCCAAATCCGACCCCGTGCGGGCGCAGATCGTGCGTCCGGGGCTGGTGGAACTACCGATCGAATGACCGCCATTCGGCAATTTTTTTCCGGGTGCCCTTAACGCACCCGCTTCAACGCCGTTCTTGGGCATGAGAAACGCTATAGGAGCGGGACCATGCCATCATTTGAAATCGGACCGACGCGCCCGGTTGGCGCGGTTCAGGTCAAGACTTTGAACACCGAGACTGGCCTGCAATCGGTCAAAGCGGACGATCAGCCGGCAACCCCCGGCAGTGTGGCTTCCTCCACACCGCAGGTGGAAACCAGCGAAGCGGTCAAGGCCGGCACTGCGCCGGTCAACTCCGAACGGGTTGCGGAAATCCGCAAGGCGATCGAGAGCGGCCGCTATCCCCTGATCCCCGCCAAGATCGCTGACGCGATGATTGCCGCCGGTATGCTCTGGAGGAGCCCGCAATGAGCCATGAAGCCGCCGTCCGTCCCATCGAAATGCGCGACACGCTGCGGCAGATGGTTGCCGTCCTGCAAAAGGAACGGCACGCGCTTGCCGGCCTTGACGTGGATGCGATCATGGGATGCGCGGTGGACAAAGGCAACCTGTGCGGGCGCCTGGGTGAAGCCTCGCCGGATCTGGTCGATGAGGAATGCCGTGGCCTGCTGGATGCGGCGCGGCGCCTCAACGAAGCCAACCGCCGCGTGCGCAACCTGATCGCCTCGAACGTTTCGGCCCGGCTGGACGCGATGGTCGGTGCGCCGACGCTTTACAACGCGCACCGCTCGACCCGCCGGCTGAACTACCGCGCCTGACATTTATTTTCCTGCGCCCCTTAATCGGGGTGTTTGGCACGATCTTTGCTGGTCCCTTTCCTGAAGCCGCTTTCGAAATTCGGAAGCAGCGTGACGGAAAGGGATTTTTGTGAGTTCAGTCCAGTCTCCCGCCGGGCCGGCCGCATGGGCCGCCGCCATGGACGGAACAACCGGGCCGGGCGATGTGCGCGCCGCCATCTCGCGCGCCGCACAGGCGACGGGGGTCGACTTCGGCTACCTGCTGGCGCAGGCACGGCTTGAATCCGGCCTCAATCCCAACGCGCGCGCGCGCACGTCCAGCGCCACCGGGCTTTACCAGTTTACCAATTCCACCTGGTTGCGCACGCTGGACAAGCATGGCGCGGACCATGGCTATGACTGGGCCGGCAGCGTCATCGAGAACGGCAATGTCCGCGATCCGGCGCTGCGCCAGCAGATCATGTCGATGCGCTCCGATCCGCAGCTTTCGGCGCTGATGGCGGGCGAACTGGCGAACGA
Source organism: Novosphingobium sp. LASN5T (assembly GCF_003856955.1). Taxonomy (NCBI): domain Bacteria; kingdom Pseudomonadati; phylum Pseudomonadota; class Alphaproteobacteria; order Sphingomonadales; family Sphingomonadaceae; genus Novosphingobium; species Novosphingobium sp. LASN5T. Next base: position 48,759 of record NZ_RQSI01000013.1, on the reverse strand, counting down.
CAACCGCAACTATCTGTTCGGCGTGCTGGGTCGGCAGCCCGGGAATTCCGAACTCTATCTCGCGCACTTTCTCGGCGCGGAAGGGGCGGGACGCTTCCTGACCGCCATGGCGACCGATCCCTCGCAATCGGCAGCGGCACTGTTGCCGCAGGCCGCGGCTTCGAACCGGTCGATCTTCTATGACGATAGCGGCGCGCCGCGTTCGCTGCAGGGGGTGATGAGCCTTCTCAGCGGCCGCCTTGCCGCCGCCGGTGGCGCGACGGGCAGCGACATGGCCTGGGCCGGCGGCTATTTGCCGGCAGCGTCCGGCAACGTCATGCCGGTCGATAGCACGCCCACGTTCACGGGTGGCCCGATCGCGCAGGAGTTTCAGGCGACGGCCTATGCCGCCGGCCAGCAACCGGCCCGTCCGGCTTCCTCGATGGCGGACACGCTGCGCGATGCCTTCGCGCTGAACGACGCTTCCGCCACGCCCAGCCATGTCCGCGCCGCCTACGACCGGCTCCGCTCTTTCGGACTCTAAGCCACGATGCTCAAGCGCCTAGGCTCACCCAGTGCTCTCGCCTTGCCGGCGGGGATTCTCACGCTCATCGTCCTGATGATCGTGCCGATCCCGTCGTTCATGCTCGACGTGTTCTTCGTCCTCAACATCGCCCTTTCGGTGGCGATCCTGATGGCCTCGATGAATGCCGAGAAGCCGCTGGATTTCTCGTCCTTCCCATCCGTCCTCCTGTTCGGCACCCTGTTGCGCCTGGCGCTCAACGTCGCCTCCACGCGCATCGTGCTGGTAAACGGGCATCAGGGCGGCGCGGCGGCGGGCCATGTGATCGAGGCGTTCGGCGCCTTCCTGATCGGTGGCAACTTCGCCGTCGGCCTGTTCGTGTTCATGATCCTGATGATCATCAACCTGATGGTGGTGACCAAGGGTGCTGGCCGCGTTTCGGAAGTGTCCGCGCGCTTCACCCTGGATGCCTTGCCGGGCAAGCAGATGGCGATCGACGCCGACCTTGCCGCCGGCCTGCTCACCGCCGACGAAGCCAAGGCCCGTCGCCGCGAAGTGGCGACCGAGGCGGACTTCTACGGTTCGATGGACGGTGCCAGCAAGTTCGTGAAGGGCGATGCCATTGCGGCCCTGCTGATCCTGGCGGTCAACATCATCGCGGGCTTCTGTCTGGGCATGATCAGCCACGGGCTGACCGCCGGCGATGCCGCGCAGAAATACGTGACGCTGGCGGTTGGCGACGCGCTGGTGGCGCAAGTCCCCTCGCTGCTGCTCTCCATTGCCGCTGCCGTGATCGTGACCCGCGTGTCGGATACCCGCGACCTTGCCGGGCAGATCGGCGGCCAGCTCGCCGATCCGCGCACCTGGCTGCCGGTTGCGGTGATCCTGGGCGCGATCGGCATGATACCGGCGATGCCGCAGTCCATCTTCCTGCCGGCTGCCGGACTTGCGGGCTGGCTGTGGTGGGCGCTGAAGAAGCGCGCCGAACGCCCCGCGCCCGAAGTGGTCGAGGAGGAAATCCCGGTCGATCCGTCGCGCATCACGCTCGAAGAGGTCAGCGACCAGACGCTCGTCACCATCGAGCTGGGCTATGGCCTTGTCCATCTGGTCGACGACCGGCGCGGTTCGCCGCTGGTTGCCCGCATTACCGGCGTGCGCAAGCAGCTCAGCCAGACCTTCGGCTTCATCGTGCCGCAGTTCCGTGTGCGTGATGCGCTCGATCTGCCGCCGAACGATTATCGCATCGTGCTGGGCGGCGTCACACTGGGCGGGGCGAGCATCAAGGGCGAGAAGATCCTGGCCATCGATGTGGGCGAGGCCCGCGAGAACCACGGGCTGCAGGGCGATGCCACGCGCGATCCCAGCTTCGGCTGCCCGGCGCTGTGGATCGATGCCGCTCAGCGCGACCATGCCATCGCCGAAGGCTTCCTGACGGTCGATGCCAGCACGGTCATCGCCACGCACCTCAACCAGCTTCTCGGCGAACGCCCACAAGTGCTTCTGGGACCGGACGAAGTTCGTGCCATCTTCGACGCGGTCAAGGTCCGTGCGGCCGGCCTGGTCGAAACGATCTATCCGCAGCCGCTGTCGCTGGGCGCCGTCACGCGCCTGTTCCATGCGCTGCTGGAAGACGGCGTCAGCATCGCCCATCCGCTGCCAATCCTGTCGGCCTTGAGCGAAGCGGTGTTGCAGACGACCGAGCACGATCGCCTGGTGGACATCCTGCGCGCCCGCCTTGGCGCGATGATCGTCGCGCGGGTGTGCGGGCCGAACGATCGCCTGCCGGTGTTGACGCTCGACGGTTCGCTGGAACAGATGATCGTGCAGGGGTTGCAGGACCCGGTAACCGGCCAGCCAGTGATCGAACCCGATCTTGCGCGCGGGATCGGCGAACGGGTGGCGCAGATCATCAGCGATCGCGGGCCGACTGCGTCGCCGGTGGCGCTGGTGGTCCAGCCCCGCGCGCGCCGTGCGCTTTCCGCGCTGCTGCGGATGCGTGCGCCGACCTGTCTTGTCATTTCGATCTCCGAACTGCCGCCGACGCAGCCGATCGAGGTCATTTCCGTCATCGGAAACGAGGCGCCCAGGCCCGTTCCCGCGCTTCCCCAACCGTCAGTGCTGCACCCCGAGGGCCTTGCTGCATGAAACATGATCAACGTCGATTTGCCGCCGCGCGTGCCTACCGTGACGATACCGCGGATCGTATCCGCCGGTTTCTGCCCATGGTCCGGCGCCTGGCGTGGCACATCCATGGGTCCGGGCGCGCCGGCATGGAACTGGAAGATCTGGTGCAGGCCGGGCTGGTCGCCTTGACCGAATGCGCCCAGAAGCACTCCGGCCCGACAGAGGACGGTTTTGCCGCCTATGCCAAGATGCGCGTGCGCGGGGCCATGGTCGATCTGGTGCGCCGCGTGACGCCGCTTTCGCGCAGCGTTTCCGAACGGCGCAGGATGCTGGCCGATCATACCGCGACGCTGCGCAACGAACTGGGGCGCGATCCCACTGACGCCGAACTGGCCGCCGCCATGGGCCTTACCGACCAGGAGCTTGCCACCTTGCACGCGGGGAGCGAACCAGTGCGCTTTGAAACGATCGATAGCGCCTATTCCGACAGCGACCCGGCTTTCGCCGACGACCGCCCGGACAGCTTCGCCTTGCTGGCCGACGAACAGATGCGCGCGCGGGTGGCCTTCGCCATCGCCGCGTTGCCGGAACGGCTCCAGCTCGTGATCCAGCTCTACTTCGTCGAGGAACTGAACCTTGCCGAAATCGCGCAGGTGCTCGACGTCAGCATTCCCCGTGTCCATCAGCTCAAGGCGCAGGCGCTCGAAAAGCTGCGCGCGGCGCTGGGGGACGAGGCCGACATTCTCTGATCGGCTCTTGCCGCATCGTCTCCCATGATTTAATCGATCGGTTAAATCATGGGAGAGCAAGATGCGGATTGATGCGGGCGTGGCCGCCGTCGTTACCGGCGGCGCTTCGGGACTGGGGCGCGCCACGGCAGAGGCGCTGGCCGCCAGCGGAGTCCAGGTCGCGATCTTCGATCTGAACGAGGAACTGGGCCAGGAGGTCGCGAGCGCGATCGGGGGCTTGTTCTGCAAGGTCGATATTACCAGCGAACAATCGGTGGTGGCCGGCTTCGAAAAGGCGCGCGCCGCGCACGGGCAGGAACGCGTCTGCGTCCACTGCGCCATGGCCAACCGCAAGGGCAAGACCGTCGGCCGCAACAAGGAGACCGGCGAGTTCGTGCGCCTTTCGACCGAAGACTACGAATTTGCTGCGCAGGGCATCCTGATCGCCAGCTACCGTGTCGCCTCTTTGTCGGCGCTGGGCATGGCCGGGCTGGACCCGCTGGAAGATGGCGAACGTGGCACCATCATTCTCACCGCCTCGGTCGCCGCGCAGGATGCGCAGGTGGGGCAGGTCGCCTACGGTTCGCTGAAGGCTGGCGTGAACGGCCTTGTGCTGCCGATGGCGCGCGATCTGATGGACCTTGGCATCCGCGTGAACTCGATCATGCCCGGCATCTTCGGCACGCCGTTGCTGGGCCGCCTGCCGGAAAAGGTGCTGGATGGCCTCAACGCCTCGGTCCCGTTCCCGAAACGGCTGGGCAAGCCCGAGGAATTCGCCTCGCTGGCGATGGAACTGGTGCGCAATTCCTATTTCAACGGCCAGAACATCCGCCTTGACGGCGCGATCCGGATGGCGCCCCGCTGATGCCCATTCGCCTATGCCGCAAGGCTCAGGCGCCCGATGGCGTCTGGGTCTGCTGCTCCACCACGATGGGATCGCCCACGCCGATGCGCTTGCCGTCGGTGATGATGACCTTGTCGCCCAGCTTTGCCTGTTCGAACAGGCGCTTGGCAAAGGCATCCGGCACGCCGATGCAGCCGTTGGTGGCATAGCCCTTTTCCACCTTGCTGCCGTGGATCGAGACGCCGTCGTTGGTCAGCCGCAGCATGTAGGGCATCGGCGCGTCATAGATGTTGGAAACGTGATCGGCGTCCTTCTCGGTGATCGGGAAGACGCCGACAGGAGTGGGCTTGTCGCCATAGCCCTTGAGGATCGCGGTCGCGCCGATCTCGTGGCCGTTGCGGAACACGGAGAGGGTGCGCGCCGCGAGATCGACCGTCACGACCAGCGGTCCTGGCTCGCCCTTGCTTTCGTCCCAGAAGAACTGGCCGAACTTGATCGGTTCGTCGATTTTCAGGATCGACTTGACCACAAAGGGATCGTCGGCCGGCGGTTGCGGGACGGCGGCGTTAGCGGCAGGCTGTGGTGCCGTGGCGGCGGGTTTGGCCGGCGCGGGCTTCGCTGCCTCGTCCTTGTGGGGGAAGAACACCTGCGCCGCATCCTGGCCCACGTGGAACGCCAGCATCGAGGCGAGCGACATGGCAACGAAACCGGCGGGCACGCGAATCCAGCGCTTGCGCAGCAGGTTCATCGGTCCGTCGTCTTTCACAGGTGCCGGCCTTTCATCGCCTTCGGTCGCGAACCGTGCGTCCATGCTTCGCGCTGCCTTGCGCACGGCTTAACATACAGGGCTGAAAGGGAAGTAAACCCGATTGTTCCTCCCGCTATCGGCGGCAGCCGTTACTCGCTGCGGACGGTGATGTCCTTCGATACAAGGTCCATCGTGCCGTAGCTGGTGAAGAAGCTGGCGTCCGCCGCATCGCGCCCCACGCCGATCACCGCGAAGGCGTCGGGCGTGATCATCCCCGTGGCATCGACGATGCGCCAGCTTCCGCCCTGGCCCGCCGGATCGGCAAGGAATACCTCGGCCACGGCGTGAAAGTCCTGCGGCGATACACCGGGGCCATAGCCGGACGCGAAACGGGCGGGGATGGCCGCCGCGCGGGCAAGGGCGATCAGCGTATGGGCATAGTCGCGGCACACGCCCCGTCGCTCGACGAAGCTGTCCAGCGCGGTGGTCGCGGAATTGCTCGATCCCGGAACGTAACGGAAGTGGCCGGCGATCCAGGCGCGCATCGCCTCCACCTTCGCACCGCCCGCCAGTGCGCCGAATTCCTCCTGCACGAAGGGCTGGAGCCGGCTGGCCGGGCAATAGAGCGAATCGAGCAGATAGGGCACCGCCTCTCCCGGCAGGCGGTGCGGCGGCAGCCCGGCTAGCGACGCCAGGTCGAAATCGTTGCGCAGCACTTCGATCCGCGCATCATAACTGACCGAGAATTCGCCGTCGTGGTGAACCCATATCCTTTCGCCGATGCCATCCTGTGCCCCCACGCGCAGAAAGTGCGGGGTGGGCGTGCTGGCGATGTTTGCGGAAAGGATGGACTGTTGCGAGGTCGGGGCCGCTTCGATCTGGAGCAAGGCATCGGTTGCGCCATACATGCGGCAGGAAAGGCGGGTGGCTATGGTGAGGATCATGATCGCTCCAATGGTTTGACCGCCCATGCGTTCCGATGATGTCAGCCGCGTGAAAGGAAAGGCATGGTACGCGCGATTCGATGGACATTCCGGGAAATCTGATCGCTGCCTTGCCGCCGGCGCTGACCGGTGCCCCGCCGCTGCTTCTGGCGGCGGGCGGCGCGATCGTGCTGGTGATGATCGCCGGCATGATTCGCGGCTTTCTACCGTTGACCGGGCGGCTGCTGGGCTTTGTCGGCAATGTCGCGTTGCTGGCGGTGTTCGCGCTGACGGTGGTGCGCTTCGTGCATCTCGATCCCACGTTCGATTCCCTCACCTCCAACATCGGGATGCCGTCGCAGACCGTGGCGGGTGGCGAAACGCGCATTCCCCTGGCGGCCGACGGGCACTACTGGATCGAAGCGCGCGTCAACGGCGTGCGCCAGCGCTTCATGGTCGATACCGGGGCCACCATCACGGCGCTGTCCGAAGATGCCGCCGCCGCCGCCGACATCAGGCCCGATCCGTTGCGCCTGCCGATATCGGTGCGCACGGCGAACGGAGAAGTGGAGGCGCGCATGGCGCGGGTGGGCGAATTGCGCTTCGGATCGATCGTGGCGCGCGACATGGACGTGATCGTCACCGGGTCGACCGGCGGCCTCAACGTGCTGGGCATGAACCTGCTGTCACGGCTCAAGTCGTGGCGCGTGGAAGGCGGGGTCCTGATCCTGAGTCCGAAGCATCCGCAGAAGGCGGCGGATACGCCATCCTGAGCCGCGGGATCAGGATGGCCTCGCGACGAACAGGAACGTCAGGCGTCGCCACGCCGCTTCCATCGGCCCCTGGCGGAATCGGGCAAGCCACCATGCCGGCCAGGCCAGCATCGCGATCCAGCCGAGTACGACGAAAGCCGGCAGCCACATGCGCGGCAGTTCGGGGCCGAGGCCCAGGCCCCAGCCCGAAAACACGGCGCCCATCAGCACCGTGGTCCCCAGGTAGTTGGTGAAGGCGCAGCGTCCGGCGGCTGCGAGGCGGCGGGCGAGCGGATGGGCTCTTGTGCCCGGCCAGCACAGCATCAGCGCGGCGAGGTAGCCCAGCGCCATGATCGCGCGCGGGATGGCCGCAATGTGGTCCATCACCCCCAGCATCGCGCGTGGCGGGAAGTGATGCGCCCAGATCCACCAAAGGACCGGCAGCGTCAGCATCCCGCCGATGCCGATGCCGGCCACCGCTAGGCGGACGATCGCCTGCCGACTCCAGCCGCTGGTGAAAAAGCCGCTGCGGAACAGGGCGATGCCCACCAGCATCAGCGGCAGCGTTTCGGTCGCGGTCGCCAGCGCGATCTTGAACGGCAGGAACGGCGCCAGAGCAAACCGCAGCCGGATCGCCTGGAGGAAGCCGGCGTTCAGGATCTGCGTGTCCTGCGCCATCGATTGCGCGATCCGCGCCATCATCGCGGCCTGTTCAGCCTGTTCAGCCTGTTCCGCTGCGGTGCCATGCCCGGACAGCACGCGCTGTTCGGCCGCTATGCCGGGTAAGTCGCCGATGCCGTCCAGTCCGTGTGCGGCGCAGAACACCGCGATGGCAATGGCGGCCAGCGCGGCAGGCCGCAGGCGGCGCAACACCAGCGCGCCCAGGCCGCACAGGGCATAGGGGAACAGGATGTCCCCCCACCACAGCAGCAGGTAATGCGCATAGCCGAACAGGGCGAGCCAGAACAGCCGGCGGGCCTGCATCGCATCGCCGTTCAGCCCGCGCCGTTCGGCGGCTTCGATGAACAGCATCATGCTGGCCCCGAACAGCAGCGTGAACAGCGCGCGCATCTTGCCTTCGAACAGCAGGAACGAAAGCGCGAACCACGCATCGGCGCCGGGTTCGACGCGGGGCAGGGCGGGGGAGAAGCTGGCCAGCGTCGGCCCCCAGAACCCGGTGATGTTGATCGTCAGGATGCCCAGCACGGCAATGCCGCGGACGAAATCGATCGCCGCGATCCGCGAAGGATCGCCGCGCGATGGAGATGCGGGGGAAGCGGACTGGTCCGAAGCGTGATCCGTCAAAGCCTTACGGCTTTATCACCAGGCACGCGATGCCACCAGCCTTGAGGCCGTCGCACGCCCTTTCCGCGTCCGCCTGTCCGGCGTAGCCGCCGGCGAGCAGGCGCGTCACGCCGCCGGAGGGAATGTCGATCCGGGGATGGCCGGCCACGCCTGGCCGGGCCTTCACCCGGCTCCACAGCGCATCGGCATTGCCGCGCTGCGAGAACGCGCCCAACTGGATACGCCAGTTGCCTGTGGCGTGGGGTGCGGGCGCCGGTGGCCGGGCCGCAGCGGGCGGGGGTTGCGCCGGCCGGGGTGCGACCGGACGCGGCGGCATGGGCGTTGCCGGAGCCGTCGCCACGGAGGAGGCGGGGATGCTCGTGGTGGGCAGCGGTCTTGGCGCGGCGGATCCGGGCGTCTGCAATGCCGGGGCTTTGGCGCCCAGATCGCTGGCGGCGAGTTGCACGCTGCGCGCCTGCTCCGCTTTCCGTTCGAGATCGCCGGCCAGCGAAATGCCCATTTGCCGCTGCTCCAGCGGGATCACGGTGTCCATCGTGGCAAGGCTGGTTGTCGCCTGCGGCAGGCCGCTGGCAGCGGCGCGCGTCATCAGCGCATAGGCGCGCACCCAGTCCTTGCCGACGTAGTCGCCGTTGAAGGCGGCAATGCCGAGGATGTACATCGCGCGCGGCTCTCCGCGATCGGCTGCCGTGTTGAGCCATGGCAGCGCCTCCGTCTGGCGGCCCGACTGGAACAGCACGATGCCATAGTTGTCGCCGGCCTGCGGATGCCCCTTGCGGGCGGCGCGGCCGAAATAGAATTCGGCCTTTGCCATGTCCTGCGGCACGCCTTTGCCCAGCCGATAAGCCTGACCCAGGTTGAACTCCGCGTCCGCATCGCCCCTGGCGGCGGCGGTTTCCCATTGACGGACCGCGCCCGCGAAGTCCTGCCTCTGCCAGGCTTCGACGCCGGACTTGACCACGTTGGCGTTCGCACCGCTCCCCGTTGTCTGGGCATGGACGGACATGACCGGCACAGCCGCGCAGGCTGCCATGATGGCAATTCCTATGGTTATTCCCGCTTTCGGTCGAAGCACGGCAAGGCCCCCGCTCGTGTAATAGCTGCTGCTGATGCGATGGTATTTGTGATCGGTTAACCCCGCATTAGCAAAGAATTCCGGCCTTGCGAGCCAGATTGCCACGAAATCGGGGGCGTGTTGTCCCTTCACCGTCCCGCGCTGCATTAACGGAAATTTCAGTCTGTTCTGCGATCTCCCGTTCAGGACCGTTTCGGTATAAGAGGGGGATACCCATTGCGCGTATTGGCTTTGGCATCGCAGAAGGGCGGATCGGGAAAGACCACCCTGTCCGGTCATCTTGCCGTGCAGGCGCAGCGCGCCGGCGCCGGCCCGGTCGTTCTCATCGACATCGATCCGCAGGGGTCGCTGGCTGATTGGTGGAATGAGCGCGAGGCGGAATACCCGGCCTTCGCCCAGACCACCGTGGCCCGTCTGGCCGCCGACCTTGCCGTTCTGCGCCAGCAGGGCTTCAAGCTGGCCGTAATCGATACGCCACCGGCGATCACGATGGCGATCCAGTCGGTTATCTCCGTGGCGGAACTGATCGTCGTGCCCACGCGCCCCAGCCCGCATGACTTGCGCGCCGTTGGCGCCACGGTCGATCTGTGCGAGCGCGCCGGAAAGCCGCTGATCTTCGTGGTAAACGGCGCGACGCCCAAGGCACGCATCACCTCCGAAGCGGCGATCGCGCTGTCGCAGCACGGCACCGTAGCCCCCGTAACGCTGCACCACCGCACCGATTTCGCGGCCTCGATGATCGATGGGCGCACGGTGATGGAAGTCGATCCCAAGGGGCGTTCGGCGCAGGAAGTCACCGCGCTGTGGACCTATATTTCCGAACGGCTGGAACGCAATTTCCGCCGGACGGTCTTCGCGGTGCCCGCCCAGCCGGCGCCGGTCATTGGTGCTGCACCGCGCGCTGCCGGGGGCTTCGGCCGCCGCGTCAGCGGTTCGTGAAGGGAGCAGCCCGATGACCGAACCTCGTGCTTTCGCTTCGCTGACGCCAAGCCTTCTTGCCCGCAAAGGCGGCGCGCGTCCCGCGATGCGCCCCCAGCTTGCGCCGATTTCCTATGACGAACAGCACCGTGTCGGGCTGGGAGGCGGCCATGCTCCTCTCGACGATCTGGGCTGGAACGATATGGGCGAGGCACCGTCGCATGGCTCACCCCATGGTGCGCCATTGCCCGATCATGCCGACGCCGCGCCTGCCGTGCCCGAAGTGGTGCGCCAGATGAAGACGCTCGCGCAGGCCGTGGCCGAGGAAGCTCCGGTTGTGGAAGAACTTTCGGCCGCAGAGCCGGTATCGGCGCCGTCGGAACCCGAAGTTGCGCCGCAGCCGGCGCGTCGCCACGGCGTTGCCCTCGCTTCGGGCCGCAAAGCCGCTTTCACGCTGCGTCTCGACGCCGATCGCCATTTCCGCCTGCGGCTTGCCAGCACGCTGGAGAACCGCAGCGCGCAGCAGGTCGTGACCGACGCGCTCGACCGCTTTCTCGAAACCGTGCCCGGTCTTGAAGACCTGGCCTGCCGCGCCAAGCGGCCTTGATCCGTTTGCCAGGGGATTTTCCGATCATGCAGCCCTCGATCGATTTTACCGCACCGTGCGCTGCCCCGCTTCGCCGGCGGCTGCGCATGGGGTTAGCCACCGCGCTGGCGGCGGGCCTGCTTGCGGGCTGCGCGGCCGGAGGGCCGCATGCCGACAAGATTGCGGCGAATGCCCGTGCGGAACTGGGCGGCGGCCATGCCGACAAGGCGGTCGCCCTCGCGGAAAAGGCTGTGCTGTCCGATCCGCGCAACGGCGCTTACCGCCTGTTGCTGGGGAACAGCTACTTGCGCGCGGGCCGCTTCGAATCCGCGCGTCAGGCCTATGACGAGGCGATGGAACTGGGCGAGGACAGCGGCAAGGCCGCATTGAGCCTTGCGCTAGCCGAAATCGGCATGGGCCGCGGCAACGAGGCGATCGACACGCTGAACAGCTATCGCGACGCCATCCCGGTCGAGGACTATGGGCTGGCGCTGGCGCTGGCCGGCCGCACCGGCGAAGGCATCGAACTGATGGGCAACGCCCTGCGTACCAGCGGGACCAATCCCAAGATACGCCAGAACCTGGCGTTCGCGCTGGCGCTTCATGGCGAGTGGAAGGAAGCTCGGGTGATGGCTTCGTTCGACGTTCCGGCCGACCAGCTTGATGCGCGCATCCAGCAATGGGCTGCCATCGGCAATCCCGAGGACGTGCGCCGCCGTGTGGCGTCGCTGATCGGGGCACCGGTGCGTGAAGATGCCGGCCAGCCCACGGCGCTGGCGTTGGCCAACTTCCCGGAAACGGCGCAACTGGCCGCTGCCGCTGCCGCGAAGGCGGAAACGCCCAAGGCAGGAAACGCTGGCGCGGCCCCCGCGCTGGCCAAGGCTGCCGTCGAGGAACTGCCGGCGCTCGATACCGCGCCCGCGCCACGGGTGGCCGATGCTTCGACGCAGCCGCGCCCCGCGCAACTGGCGATGATCGACGCGCCCGCAGCGAAAACCGCGCCGGTCGCGGTGATCCAGCCGCAGGCGCGCCCCTACCGGATCGCCGCAGCGGCGGCGCGTCCTTCCGCGCGCCCGGTGGCAAAGCCAGTGGCGATGTCCGCGGCCAAGCCGGCGGTGCGTCCCACGGTCGCACCGGGCACGCATCTGGTGCAGCTTGGTGCGTTCTCCACCGCCGATGGCGCGCGCCGGGCCTGGCGCCACTTTACGTCGCGCAATCCGGCTCTCGCCAGCTACCGCAACGTGACCACCCAGGTAACCGTGAACGGCCGTCGCTTCTGGCGCGTCCAGGCGGCTGGCTTCGTTGGACAGGCTTCGGCCGCCACGCTGTGCCGCTCGATCAAGGCGCATGGCGGCGCGTGCTTGGTCATGGCAGCGCCGCGCGTGGCTCCGCCGCAGCCGGGCCGCACCACCGATACCCGTCTCGCGCGGTTGCGCTGACGGGCTTCGGCCCGCCCGCGTTCAGGCGATCAGCTTGCCGCCCTTGAACAGGGCGTTGACCCGGCCTTCCACGGGCCGTCGGTCGAACGGCGTGTTGCCGGCGCTGGCTGCCATCTTGTCCGAATCGACGATCCAGGGACGGACCGGATCGACGAGCGCGATATCGGCTTCCCAGCCCGCTTCCAGCCGCCCCGCATCCACGCCCAGCAGGCGCGCGGGGGCGCCCGCCAGCAGATCGAACGCGCGGGCCAGATCGATATGACCATCGCGCACCAGCGTCAGCGTCAGCGGCAACAGCGTTTCCGCCCCGGCCATGCCCGGTTCGGCATCGGCAAAGGGCAGGCGCTTGTCCTCGGGGCCGCGCGGATCATGGCCCGATGCGATCACGTCGATCGTGCCGTCGGCGATCGCGGCGATCACCGCCTTGCGATCGGCATCGCTGCGCAGCGGCGGCGAAAGGCGGCAGAACGTGCGGAAATCGGCGAGTTCCAGATCGGAGAGCATGAAATGCGCCGGGGTCACGCCCGCGCTGACCGGCACCCCGCGCGCCTTGGCCTTGCGCACCAGATCGAGCGCGCGCGCAGTCGTCACCTGCCGGAAGTGGACGTGGCAACCCGATAGTTCGGCCAGCGTGATGTCGCGCGCCACCGCCAGCGCTTCGGCCTCGGCCGGGGCGGACGGCAGGCCCAGCCGGGTCGCCATCTCGCCGGCGGTGGCCACGGCCGCGCCGGTGACGCCGGCATCCTCGGCATGGGTGATGACGACCAGCCCGAGCATCGCGCAATAGCGCAGCAGCCGAAGCATCACGCCCGAATCGGCGATCCAGTTCCGCCCGGTCGCGACCGCGCGTGCGCCGGCCTCGCGCATCAGGGCCAGTTCGGCGAGTTCCGCGCCTTCCAGCCCGCGCGTGGCGGCGGCGAGCGGGTGGACCCAGAAATCGGGCTTACCCGATTGCGCGGCGAAGCGGACGCGCGCCGGATGGTCCAGTGGCGGCCCCTGATCGGGCATCAGCGCGGCGCGGGTGATGCCGCCGAAGTGGAACGCCGGCTTGTCGATGGCGAAGACGCCCAGATCGACGAGGCCCGGCGCGATCAGCGCGCCGCGCGCGTCGATCACGTCATCGCCTTCCGCCGGCGAAACATTCCCGATCGCCACGATCCGCCCGTTCTCGCAGCGCAGCGCGCCGGCAACGGGTTCGCCTTCGGGCAGCACCAGCCTGCCGCCGGTGATGGTCAGCGGGCGCGGGGTCATGCAAGGACTCCCTGTTCTTCGGCCCAGCCGGGCACGCCTCTCGCGCGCCGTGTCAGCACGTCCAGACAGGCCATGCGGATGGCGACGCCGCGTTCCACCTGCCGGGTAATCAGGCTGCGGGTTGGATGGTCGGCCACCTGGCTGTCGATCTCCACGCCCCGGTTCATGGGGCCGGGATGCATGACGAAGGCATCGGCTTCCGCCTTGGCGAGCCGGTCGAGCGTCAGCCCGTACAGATGCCGGTATTCGCGGGGGGAGGGGATGAACTGGCCGCTCATCCGTTCCTGCTGAAGCCGCAGCATCATCACCACTTGCGCGCCTTTCAGCGCCGCGTCGAAATCGTGGAACGGCGTCACGCCCATCGCCTCGATCTCGGAGGGCATCAGCGCGGGCGGCGCGCAGACGCTGACATCGCAGCCCAGCGCGGTCAGGGCCAGGATGTTGGAGCGGGCCACACGGCTGTGCAGGATGTCCCCGCAGATCGTCACGCGCAGGCCGTTCAGGTCGCTGCCGGGGGCGAGCTTCAGCGCATGGCGGATGGTCAGCGCGTCCAGCAGTGCCTGCGTGGGATGCTCGTGCTGGCCGTCGCCCGCGTTGAGCACGGGGCAATCGACCTTTTCGGCGATCAGCCGCACCGCGCCGGAACTGGCGTGGCGGATGACGATGGCGTCCGCGCGCATCGCGTTCAGCGTCATCGCCGTGTCGATCAGCGTTTCGCCCTTCTTCACGCTGGACGTGGCGGCGTGCATGTTGACCACGTCTGCCCCCAGCCGCTTGCCCGCGATCTCGAACGACAGCAGCGTGCGGGTGGAATTCTCGAAGAAGGCGTTGATGATGGTCAGGCCGGAAAGAACTTCGGCGCGCTTCTGCGATTGCCGGTTCAGCTCCACCCACTGTTCCGCCTCGTCCAGCAGGAACAGGATCTCGTGCCGGGCAAGCCGGCCGATCCCGGTCAGATCGCGATGGGGGAAGGCAAGGCCGCCGGCGGGATAGCGGGCCGATGGCGGTGCGGCGGGGGAGGTGGGGGTCGATGGGTGCATCGAAGACCACGCCCTAGACCCGCGATGGAGGCATCTCAAGCCTTGCGGCTGGAACTCTTCGCGTTCCGGCCGTAGATATCCCCCATGAAGTTCGCTCGCTCGGCCTGGAAGCTCCTCGTCGCCGTCAAGGACGCTCTCGTCCTCCTGTTCCTCCTGCTGTTCTTCTGGGCGCTCTATGCGGTGCTCACGCTGCGTCCGGCGCCCGGCATGGTGCGTGAAGGCGCGCTCTATCTCGTGCTCGATGGCCCGGTGGTGGAGGAGCGCAGCCATATCGATCCGTTCAGCCTACTCACCAGCGGCGAAAAGCCGCGCCGGGAATACCGCGAACGCGACATCGCGCGCGCGATCGAGCAGGCGGCCACCGATTCGCGGATCAAGGTAATCGTGCTGGACCTTGAAAAGTTCGCCGGCGGGCGGCAGGTGCATCTCAGCCATATCGGCGCGGCGATGGACAAGGCCCGGGCGGCGAAGAAGCCGGTGCTGGTCCGCGCGGTGATGTACCAGGACGATGGCGTGCAACTGGCGGCCCATGCCAGCGAGGTCTGGGTCGATCCGATCGGCGGCGCGATCGTGACCGGCCCCGGCGGCACCAATCTTTATTACAAGGCGCTGCTCGACCGGCTGAAGGTGAAGGCGCACGTCTTCAAGGTCGGCACGTACAAGAGCGCGGTGGAACCCTACATCCGTGACGATGCCTCGCCCGAAGCGAAGGAAGCGCTAAACGCGGTGTACACCGCGCTGTGGGATAGCTGGCAGGCCGAAGTGAAGAAGGCCCGGCCCAAGGCAAATCTGGCGCTGGTGACTGGCGATCCGGTGAAGTGGCTGGCCGAAAGCAACAACGATGCGGCGCAGGCCGCGCTCAAGGCCGGGTTGGTCGACAAGCTGGGCGATCGCATTGCCTTCGGCAAGCGCGTGGCCGAACTGGCGGGCGCCGATCCTGCGGCCGGGCTGGGCGCGTTCCGCTCCACCGACATGGCGACCTATCTCGCCGACAGGCCGGAACCGCGCGAAGGCAAGGCGATCGCCGTGGTGACCATTGCCGGCGAGATCGTCGACGGCGATGCCGGCCCGGGAACCGCGGGCGGTGACCGCATTGCCGCGCTGCTCGACAAGGCGGCGGCCAGCGATGACTACGCCGGACTGGTGGTGCGCGTCGATTCGCCCGGCGGATCGGTGCTGGCGTCGGAACGCATTCGCGCGGCGATCGAACGGATCAAGGCCAAGGGCTTGCCCGTGGCCGTTTCCATGGCGAATCTGGCGGCGAGCGGCGGGTACTGGGTCTCCACGCCCGGCCAGCGCATCTTCGCCGAACCGGATACCATCACCGGCTCGATCGGCATTTTCGCGGTGATCCCGACCGTCGAGGACACCATCGCGCAGTACGGCGTCCATGCCGATGGCCTGCGCACGACGCCGCTGGCCGGTCAGCCCGACCTGCTGGGTGGCCTGACTCCGGCGTTCCAGGGGTTGCTGCAAGGCCAGATCGAAAACAACTACCGCCGCTTTATTGGCCTTGTCGGCGCATCGCGCCACAAGACGCCCGAACAGGTCGACGCGATCGGCCAGGGGCGCATCTGGGATGGCGGCACCGCGCGGCAGAACGGGCTTGTCGACCAGTTCGGCGGGCTGGACGATGCGCTGGCGTGGACCGCCAAGGCGGCCAAGGTCGACAAGTGGCATCCGGTTTTTCTGGGATCGGGCGATGGTACGGTGCGCAGCCTGCTGGAACAGATGGTGAGCGACGACGGAGACGCCGCGGCGGCACCGTCGGGTGATCTTGCCGGCTTCGTCGCGCTGCGCCAGCAGGCTCTGGCCGACCGGCTGATGGCCGATGCCGCGCGCTTGCTCTCGGGTCGCGGCGCGCAGGCCTATTGCCTGGAATGCGCGGCCGACGATCGGTCCGCAGCGCGCCCCGCACCGCTTCCGGGACGGGGGTGGCTGGCCTTGCTGGCGCGCCTTGCACCCTGATCGAAAGGCTTCCCGCGTACCGCATTGCCCGATCAGGGCCCGTTGAGGCCCAAGGCGCTTGCCCTTTTCCCGCCGCTGCGATAGGGGCACCGCCTGCTTTTCGCCGGATGCGGGCGTGGCGGAACTGGTAGACGCGCTGGATTTAGGTTCCAGTATCGCAAGATGTGGGGGTTCGAGTCCCTTCGCCCGCACCAGCCGCTGCGCCATGCTCCGACCCGAGGACGACGCGCCGCGCGGTGCGTCAATGACGTACAGAAAGTTGGATCAGGATGCAGATCGTCGAGACCACCAACGAGGGCCTGAAGCGCGCCTACACTGTGACCATCCCGGCCGCCGACATCGCGTCGCGCGTTGAAGGGGAAGTGAAGAAGATCACGCCGCAGGTGCGGATGCCCGGCTTCCGCCCCGGCAAGGTGCCCGCGAACCTCGTGCGCAAGATTCACGGCCCGGCGCTTCACCAGGAAGCGCTCAACACCACCATCCGCGCCGCGCTCGACAAGCTCGTCGCCGATCACAAGCTGCGCCCCGCCGTGCAGCCCTCGGTTGCGCTGGGCGATGGCTATGCCGAAGGGCAGGACGCCGAACTGACCGTCGCGCTCGAAGTCCTGCCGGATATCGCCGCGCCGTCGCTCGAAGGGCTGAAGCTTGAAAAGCTGGTGGTTCCCGTGGGCGAGGATCAGGTGGACGAAGCCGTCAACCGCATCGCCGCCGGGCAGAAGAAGTTCACCGACGCGCCGAAGAACGCCAAGGCCAAGGAAGGCGATCAGCTGATCATCGATTTCCTCGGCAAGGTCGATGGCGTCGCCTTCGAGGGCGGCACCGCCGAGGACCAGGCGCTGGAAATCGGTTCGGGCCGCTTCATCCCCGGCTTCGAGGAACAGCTCACGGGCGTGAAGGTGGGTGACGAGAAGGTCATCACCGTCACGTTCCCGGAAGACTATCCGGCCGAGAACCTGAAGGGCAAGGAAGCCACCTTCGACATCACGGTGAAGGCGGTGAAGCACGGCGGCGAGTTCGTGGCCGATGACGAGTTTGCCAAGATGCTCGGCCTCGAAAGCCTGGAGCAGCTGCGCGGCCTCCTCAAGGGCCAGCTCGAACAGGAAACCGCCGGTCTTACCCGCACCCAGATGAAGCGCGCGCTGCTCGATCAGCTGGCCGCCGGGCACGATTTCGCCGTGCCGCCGTCGATGGTCGAAGCCGAATTCGAACAGATTTGGCAGCAGCTGACCCACGAAGCGAGCCACGAGGAAAACCCCGAGGAAGCGCTGAAGGAGATCGAGGCGGAGAAGGAAGACTACCGCAAGATCGCCGAACGCCGCGTCCGCCTGGGCCTGCTCCTCTCCGAAATCGGCCAGGCCAACGGCGTGCAGGTTTCCGCGCAGGAAATGGAAATGCTGATCCGCCAGGCGGCCCAGCAGTACCGCGAGGAAGATCGCCAGCGCTTCATCGAATACGTCCGTTCGGAACCGCTTGCCGCCGCCCAGCTGCGCGCGCCGCTCTACGAGGACAAGGTCGTCGACTTCCTGTTCGACAAGGCCGAAGTGGCCGAGCGCGAAGTGACGCGTGACGAACTGCAGGCCGCGATCGAAGCCGAGGAAGGTGTGACGCCGGCGGCCGAAGCGAAGCCCGCCGCGAAGAAGAAGGCTCCGGCCAAGAAGAAGGCCGAAGCGCCCGCCGAGGAAGCGCCCGCCGCCGAAGCCCCGGCCGAGGAAGCCAAGCCCGCCGCGAAGAAGGCCGCGCCGAAGAAGAAGGCGGCCGCTCCCGCCGAAGCGCCGGCCGAGGAAGCCGCTGCCGAAAAGCCGGCTCCGAAGAAGAAGGCTCCCGCCAAGAAGAAGGCCGAAGAGGCCTGATCTTTGGCGCTGTCGCCCCCTTCCGGGGCTGACTGACGAAACAGGAAGGGCGTGCCACCGGGCGCGCCCTTTTTGTTTGTCGCGATCCTGTCATGCCCGTGTCGCATGCCTCGCCACGATGCGGATATATGCGCGGGAGTGATCGTCGATGGCCGAAGGCTGGCGGAAATTGCGCGTGGGCTATCGCTGCGGCCGCGCGCTCGGTTCGCTCGTTCTCGTGCTGATGCTGTCGGTGCCCTGGCGGCTGGCGGGGCGGTGGCGCACGTCGCGCCGGGCGATCGAGAACGCGGCGTGGGACATTCTGCTGCGAGGCTTCGGCATTCGTGTCCGGTGCCATGGCGATCGTCGCCTGGCGCCGGGCACGCTGGCGTTGGCGAATCACCTGTCGTGGGTCGATATCGCGGTACTGGCGCGCGTGGCGGACGTGGGTTTCGTGGCCAAGGCCGATGTTGCCGGCTGGCCCCTGCTGGGCGTTCTGGCGCAACGGCACGGCAGCGTGTTCGTCGACCGCCATCGCCGGGCGGGCGTGGTCGAGGCGCGGGGGGAGCTTGTCGTGCGGCTGACGTCGGGGCGCTCGCTGGTTCTCTTTGCCGAGGGTACGACCAGTACGGGCGAAGGCGTGATGCCGTTCCGCACCAGCCTTGTTCCCGATCAGGCGGTGGACCTTCGCATGGTCTGTCCGGTCACGCTGGCCTGCCGCGATCCGCACCAGCGAGCGTTGGTCGCCTGGGTCGGGGACGACGCCCTGCTGCCGCACGCGCTGGCGCTGGCCGCTGCCGGGGGCGCGACCATCGATGTCGATTTCGGCAAACTGCTAGGCGGGGGCGATCGCAAGCAGGTCGTCCGTGAAGCGCAGGCCCGAATCGCGCTGCGCCTTGCCGACCTGCTGGGCGGTGGCGCCGACCCGTTGGAAGATCAAGCCGCGACGCTGAAGCGGGCGGCGTAGCGTTCCGAGATCAGGTCCACCGGCATCACCACGCACACGTCGATCGTGTTGAATTCACGGTCCACGAACGCTCCGTCACCGAAGCGCGCGCCCGCGCGCAGGTAGCCCTTGATCAGCGGCGGCAACTGCACCAGCGCCCGCCGCTCGTCATAGCTGCCGCGCGGCAGCCGTTCGAGCGCGATGCCCTTGCCGGGAAGCACCGCAGGCCGCTGGTAGTCCGGCGCAAGGCAGACGTGATGGAGGTAGGACAGCGCCGCCGCGTGCGCGTCCGGGTCGATGCCGGGGAACGAGGCGCAGCCGAACATCAGCCCGATGTCATGGAGCGCGAGATAGTCCGCGATGCCACGCCAGAGCAGCGAGATGGTCGCGCTGGTGCGATAGGCGGGCAGCACGCACGAACGCCCCAGTTCGAGCAGTTCGCCGCCCCCGCTTCGCGCACCGGCCAGCCGGGATAGGTCGAACTCGCCTTCCGAATAGAAGCCGCTGGCCTTGCGCGCCACGCTTTCGCGCAGCAGGCGATAGGTCCCAACCACCAGCGGGCCCCTCCCGCCATCTTCGGCGCACCCGTCCTCGTCGACCACGAGCAGGTGATCGCACAGCGAGTCATAGGGATCGCTGTCGATGCAGGATTCGCCGCTGACGGGAATGTTCGCGCCCATCTCTGCGGCGAAGACCTGCCAGCGCAGTTTCTGCACGGCCACCAGATCGCCGTGGTCGCGCGCCAGCCGGACCGAAAGTCTGCGAAGTTGCGTGTGCGAACCCATGGTGTCCTCCGATCCTTGATCGTAGGATGCCTTCGTGACCGCTGCGCGTCGAAGCGGTGACAGTTTGACGGCATGGACGGCGGTTTCGCCACGGTTCCGTCAAGATCGCGCGGGACATTTTCGCGTTTCATCCGCCGATGGGGACGGTATTTCCGGCATGGACGGGTTAACGCCCTTGAACATCTTCCCGTGGCACGCGACATAGACGCGGCAACCACAAGAGGGATTCATGCTCGACCTGTTCGGCCACAACAGCGGCGCCTATGGCGCTCAAGGCAAGTTCACCACCGATCCTGTCACCGGCGCGCTCGTTCCCGTCGTCGTCGAACAGACCAGCCGCGGCGAACGCAGCTTCGACATTTTCAGCCGTCTGCTGCGCGAACGCATCATCTTCGTGACGGGCCAGGTGGAAGATCACATGGCGGCGCTGATCACCGCGCAGCTGCTGTTCCTCGAATCGGAGAACCCGTCGAAGGACATCTCGATGTACATCAACTCGCCGGGCGGGGTCGTCACGGCGGGCATGGCGATCCATGACACCATGCAGTACATCCGCCCGCGCGTGTCCACGGTGTGCATCGGCCAGGCCTGCTCGATGGGCAGCTTCCTGCTGGCGGCGGGCGAGCCGGGCATGCGCATCGCGCTGCCCAACGCGCGAATCATGATTCACCAGCCCTCCGGCGGCGCGCAGGGCATGGCGTCCGACATCGAGATCCAGGCGCGCGAGATCCTGCGCATCCGTGAACGGATGAACAATCTCTACGTCAAGTACACCGGCCGCACGCTGGAGGAGATCGAGCGGGCGATGGATCGCGATACCTTCCTCGAAGCCGACGAAGCGCAGAAATTCGGCCTTGTCGACAAGGTTTTCGAATCGCGTCCGGCCACCGACCAGACCGGCGTAGAAGAAGGTTCGGGCGGCGCGCCGGCCGCCTGATGAGGAAGAACTGACAGGGGCCGCACGGCGCTTAACCTTGGCGAAAGGCACCGTGCGGTAACCCGATTTTCGCTTTGAACGTGTCCGGTTGATTAATGCCCTTGGGGTAGTAGGATGATCGGGCCGGCCTTCCGTGGGAAGGCGCCTGGGATGATAGAATGACGAAGCTTTCCGGATCGGATACCAAGAGCACCCTGTACTGCAGCTTCTGCGGCAAGAGCCAGCATGAGGTGCGCAAGCTCATCGCGGGGCCGACCGTGTTCATCTGCGATGAATGCGTCGAGCTGTGCAACGACATCATCCGTGAAGAGACCAAGGCTGGGATCGCCGGGAAGAAGGATGGCGGCATACCCACGCCGCGTGACATCTTCGAGACGCTGAACGACTACGTGATCGGCCAGGACCGTGCCAAGCGCGTGCTTTCGGTGGCCGTCCACAATCACTACAAGCGCCTCAAGCACAGCGGCAAGGGCAGCGAGGTCGAGCTCTCGAAGTCGAACATCCTGCTCGTCGGGCCGACCGGTTCGGGCAAGACGCTGCTGGCGCAGACGCTGGCCAAGACGTTCGACGTGCCCTTCACGATGGCCGATGCCACCACGCTGACCGAAGCGGGCTATGTGGGCGAGGATGTGGAGAACATCATCCTCAAGCTGCTGCAGGCGTCGGACTACAACGTGGAGAAGGCGCAGCACGGCATCGTCTATATCGACGAGATCGACAAGATCAGCCGCAAGGCGGAAAACCCCTCCATCACGCGCGACGTATCGGGCGAGGGCGTGCAGCAGGCGCTGCTCAAGCTGATGGAAGGCACCACCGCCTCCGTCCCGCCGCAGGGCGGGCGCAAGCATCCGCAGCAGGAATTCCTGCAGGTGGACACGACCAACATCCTGTTCATCTGCGGCGGCGCCTTTGCCGGCCTGGAAAAGATCATCGCCGATCGCCTGCAGAAGCGTTCGATCGGGTTTGGCGCGCACGTTGCCGATCCGGACAAGCGCAAGGTGGGCGAACTGCTGCAGAAGGCGGAGCCGGAAGACCTGCTCAAGTTTGGCCTAATCCCCGAATTCGTCGGCCGTCTGCCGGTGATCGCCACGCTCAACGACCTCGATATCGAGGCGCTGGTGAAGATCCTGCGCGAACCCAAGAACGCGCTGGTCAAGCAGTACCAGCGCCTGTTCGAGCTGGAAGACGTGCAGCTTACCTTCACCGACGACGCGCTGGAAGCGATCGCCAAGAAGGCTATCGAGCGCAAGACCGGCGCGCGCGGCCTGCGGTCGATCGTCGAAGGGCTGCTGCTCGATACGATGTTCGACCTGCCGACGCTGGAAGGCGTGACCGAAGTGGTCGTCGACAAGGATGTCGTCGATGGCCGCAAGGAGCCGGTGCAGGTGCTCAAGGGCAAGGAGGAAGCGGCCTGACGGCCACGCTTCCCGTTCGCTGAACGTTTGAAGAGGCGGGTTTCCTTCGGGACGCCCGCCTTTTTCCATCAAGCGCCTCTTTCGCGTTCAGGCGTCGCCGCCCTGGCACTCGTGCGCGCAATCGAGCATGGGCTCGGCTTCGATCTGGACGGTGGTGTGGCCGATCCGGAAATCGTGCTCCAGCTCGTGCGCCAGTTCGCGCAGGAAGGCATCACCGGGGTGGCCTTCCGGCATGACCAGATGGGCGGTCAGCGCGGTTTCGGTGGTGCTCATCGGCCAGATGTGCAGGTCGTGGACGGCGGTGACGCCCGGCTGGCCGCGCAGGAAACTGCGCACCGCGCCCTCGTCGATGCTGGCGGGTACGCCGTGCAGGCCCATCTTCACCGAATCGCGCAGCAGGTCCCAGGTGCCGACGGCGATCACCGCCACGATGGCGAGGCTCGTCACCGGGTCGATCCAGGCGAAGCCGGTCATCGTGATGAGAAAGCCGGCCACGACGACGCCCGCCGAAACCGCCGCGTCGGCGGCCATGTGCAGGTAGGCGCCGCGAATGTTGATATCGTGCTTGCTGCCGCGCATGAACATCAGCGCGGTGGCGGCGTTGATGACGATGCCGATCGCGGCGACGATCATCACCGGGCCGCCGGCCACTGGCTCCGGCTCGATCAGCCGCCGGATCGTTTCGACCACGATCGCGCCCAGCGCCACCAGCAGCAGCGAGGCATTGGCCAGCGCGGCCAGGATCGAGCTGGACTTGAAACCATAGGTAAAGCGTGCGGACGGCGGCCGGGCGGTGAGCACGCTGGCGCCCCAGGCGATCACCAGGCCCAGCACGTCGGAAAGGTTGTGCCCGGCATCGGCCACCAGCGCCATCGATCCGGCCACGATGCCATAGGCGGCCTCGACCACGACGAAGCCCAGGTTGAGCGCGATGCCGATCGCGAAGGCGCGGCCGAAGCTGGCGGGGGCATGGTGATGCCCGTGGCCATGTCCTGAACCATGGTCATGCCCATGGTGATCGTGATGATGATGGCCGGCCGACATGACCGCCTCCTAGCCCGAACCGGGCCGGTAGGAAAATGCTTTGCGGTTACGATAATTTGCCAGGGAGCCTGTAAGCCGGGTTCTGTCCCGCCGACGGTATGCCATTCGGCACCGTATCGGCGGGGGCAGCCATTCCTCTCGGCGACACGTTGCCGTGCCGCTCCAGCAACCAACCCGGACGTTGCAGGTCCGAAGACCTTGGCGCGAAACACGCCTGCCGGTTGCCCGGCGCGCCGTCCCTATTCGGTCTTGCTCCGGGTGGGGTTTGCCGTGCCGCTTCCGTTGCCGGTCGCGCGGTGCGCTCTTGCCGCACCCTTTCACCCTTGCCTGCGTCTTGCGACGCATAGGCGGTCTGCTCTCTGTGGCACTTTCCCTGACCCCCGCTTGCACGGAGGCCGGCGGGCGTTACCCGCCACCCTGTTTCGTGGAGCCCGGACTTTCCTCGGCATCTTGCGATGACGCGGCTGCCCGGCCCCCTGGCGAGAGGTCACCTAGCATGGCCGAGGTCGCGTTCCAACAGCAGCTCGAACAGAAGGCCACCGATTTGTCCGTCGATCTCGCCGGTGATCCTGTGCGGGCGCCAGCGGCGCTGGAAAGCGCGGACGGCGGCGCGGCCGTCGGAGATGTCATAGCCGAAGCGTTCGAGCGCTAGGAAGAACGCCCCGTCGTTGTCGTACAGCAGCCGCATGGTCGGCTTGGGGGTCGGCAGCGCCAGGCGGTAGCGGGCGAGCAGCGGCCAGTCGAACAATTCGCCGGGATCGTCCTTGCGCGCGGGGGCGATGTCCGAATGGCCCACCACGTTGGCGCGGGGAATGTTGTGGCGCTTCACGATGTCCGCCAGCAGCGGGATCAGCGCTTCCATCTGCGCGTCGGGGAAGGGGCGGTATCCCCATTCGTGCCCGGGATTGACCAGTTCGATGCCGATGCTGGCCGAATTGATGTCGGTAATCCCCCGCCAATAAGATCGGCCGGCGTGCCACGCGCGCTTTTCCTCGGGCACCAGCAGGGTGACCGTGCCGTCCTCGTCGACCATGTAGTGCGCGGAAACCTCGGCGGCGGGATCGCACATGCGTTCCAACGCTTCGGCGGCGGTGCGCATCCCGGTGTAGTGGAGCACCACCATCGATACCGGCAGCGTGCGCTCGTTCCAGTTGGGCGAGGGAACCTCGCGATGGATCAGCCACCGGTTCATCGCCATGGCGGGCGCCTTATGCCGCGGGCACCACCGCGCCCATCACCAGGGCGTCGTCGGAGAGGTGGTACTGCAAACCGCCCCCCATGCTGGCGACAAGCTGGTGCAGCATCGTGGCGGGCGCGGTGCGACTGGAAAGTTCCTCCGGCCCGGCGCTGCCGTCGAGCGCGCGGCCGATGGCCGGATCGAAGGCGATCCGCTGCCCTGAAGCGCGCACCACGATCTCGCTCGTTCCATCGCGCGGCTCGGCGCCGATGTCGAGCGTACCGCCGCGCACCAGCGAATCGAGCGCGATCAGCGAGAGGTTGAGCAGCACCTTCACCGCCGGCTTGGGCAGGCTATCCCCGCCCAGCACCCAGTTCACTGTCACACGGCCATTGTTGCCGACCAGCGCATCGACCAGCGCCTTGGGTTCGGACAGCGGCACCGAATCGCCGAAACCACCCGCCGCGCCGAAGGCCAGTCGAAAAAAACGCAGCTTGTCGGTGGAAATCTTGGCGCTCTGCTCCAGCAGTTCGAAGCAGCGCTTGCGCATCTCCGGGTCTTTTTCATCGGACAGAAGCTCGAGCCCGTTGGAAAGCGCCCCCACCGGGCTGAGCATGTCGTGGCACAGCCGGGAGCAGAGCAGGCTGGCGAGTTCGAGTGCTTCGGTGGTCATGATCCGGCGCTTGCTTTCGGGAATGGAGTGTTCGGGGCTGGTGAAGTTGACGAAGTTGACACGGTCCTGCGCGCATGACCCGCCCCGGAGCGGGATGGCCCGTAAAGCGGCGCGTGCGCGGTCCTCTCGGCGTGTCGGTACGGCATGGTTGCTTCGCCTTAACCTTCTACGGTGTCATAGGAAAGCGGTTCGAAACCGGATGGCGCATCCTTCCACAAGGTGATGCGCCCGCGCGCCACGATGGCCCATATCCGGTTGTCGCCCGCCGCTGCCGCCTGATCGGTCCGGGAAGGATGGGGTAGGCCGTTGGGATGGGAATGAAAATATCCCAGCACCTTTGCGCCATCCGCGCGCGCGTGGCGATGTGCGGCGATCAGGGCCGCCGGGTCGATCTCGAAATGGCGCATCGGGTCGGATGCGACGTTTGCGGTGGGCATCGCAGTCTCCACATGCGCCCCTTGCCCAAG
This sequence comes from Novosphingobium sp. LASN5T, assembly GCF_003856955.1. Taxonomy (NCBI): domain Bacteria; kingdom Pseudomonadati; phylum Pseudomonadota; class Alphaproteobacteria; order Sphingomonadales; family Sphingomonadaceae; genus Novosphingobium; species Novosphingobium sp. LASN5T. Next base: position 23,286 of record NZ_RQSI01000013.1, on the reverse strand, counting down.
CAGCAGGCCGCACGCTTCCCGTGGCGCCGCGCCGGCTGCGGCTTGGCGCATCGTGGTCAGAGCGGATTGGCGGATAACGAAGGACATTGCGCTCCGGCGGGATCATCGGTGGGTACGCGCCAGGCAAAGGATACCGGATCGCAAAGGCATAGACCACACTTTCGCGGTTTGGCGCAAAAGGGCTGGTGCTCGAGGGCGCTTGTCCACGTTTTGCTTCTGTATTCCGGTGCATTTACCATGTTTCCATGGCGCCGAAGTGTTCCTGTTTGGGATTCGGGTCTTCGCAACCCCCGTTGTCGCTGGTTCGGCAGGGGCGTAAAAAAACGCAATGAAAAAGCTTTACTCGATTCAGTATCTTCGGGCGTTTGCGGCGCTTGCGGTGGTCGTTGTACATGCGATTCTTCATCCGCTGAATGTCGAGATTCCGTCGATCGTCCGTCTGGGCAGCTTTGCCGTGATCCTGTTCTTCGTTATAAGCGGGTTCATCATGGTGTCGGTGACGGGCAACGGCGCTTTTTCAGCTCCGGATTTCCTGCTCAGGCGCATCGCGAGGGTGGCGCCGCTCTATTGGCTGGTCACACTGGTAGTCGCGCTGATAGCGATCGTCTTTCCGATGCTGCTCAAGAATACGACTTATTCGCTGGAGGGCTTTGTCAAATCCGTGCTGTTCATCCCGTTCCGGCGCGGGAATGACGAAATCGTGCCGATGATGAAGCTGGGATGGACGTTGAACTACGAGATGTTCTTCTACGTTCTGTTCGCGGCATTCAGTTACCTGACTGCGGCCAAGCGGTTCATCGGGGTGGCGCTGGTCCTGCTCGGCATCACGCTGTTCAATGCGCTGTTCCAGCCGCAAGGCGTGGCCTTTGAATTCTATGGCCGCCCGGTGGTGCTGACGTTCGTTGGCGGGATGGCCATCGGCCTGTGGCACCTGCGCGGGGGAGATGCGGAGGTTTCCATCGGTTCCGGTCTGGGCTGGCTGCTCGCTGCCGCCGTGTTTCTGGTGGCGGGCATGCGCGTGACGCCCGAGGTGTTGTTCAGCAACCAGGCCGATGCCTGTTTCATGCTTGCCGGAACCTGCCTGGTCATGGGGGGCATCCGGCTGGAATCCGCGCTGCCACGTAGCAACCTGTTGCTTTTGCTGGGCGATGCCTCATACTCGCTATACTTGGTGCATATGTATTGCATCGCCGCATTGTTCATCGTTCTACGCAAGCTGGGGGATTGGGCGATGGATTTCCGTCTTGTGCCTGCTGTTTTCCTTTCCTGCGTGGTGGCGGTGGTGGTGCATTCTTTCGTGGAAAAGCCGATGATGCGCATGTCCCTTAAACCCCGCATGGCGCGGCGCACGGCGGACAGCCTGCCTCGGTGACGGCCACGGCGCACGCAGTCGGCGGCCGACTGCGCCTGGACATCCAGGCCCTGCGCGGCCTGGCAATTCTGCTGGTTCTGGCGCATCACGCGCGCGTCCCGTTCGTGCCGGGCGGTTTTCTTGGCGTCGACATCTTCTTCGTCGTGTCGGGCTTTCTGATGGCACGGATCATCGACGACGGACTGGGCAATGGCAGCTTCACCTTCGCGGGCTTTTATGCCCGGCGCGCGCGGAGACTGCTGCCCGCGGCATATGCCACGCTGGTCGTCACCGCCGCTTTCGCGGTGTTCCTGCTGGATAGCAAGGAACTGAAGGATTTCGCCGCGCAATTGGCCGGCGCCTTTGCATTCGTGGTCAATGTCGTCCTTTGGCGGCAGGCCGACTATTTCAGCAGCGGCGCGGAATTGAAGCCGCTGTTGCACATGTGGTCGCTTGCGGTGGAGGAGCAGTATTACCTCGGCCTGCCGCTGCTGCTGGCGTTCGCTCCCCGGCGCTTCCGCCTGTCACTGGTGACGATGGCGACCGTAGCGAGCTTCGCGGGATGTCTCTGGCTACGCTCGTTTGCGCCATCCGCCGCCTTTTACATGGTGCCGTCGCGGGCCTGGGAGCTGGGTGTCGGCAGCGTTCTGGCACTGGCGCTGGCGCGCGGACGGGTAAAGCCCGGGCGATGGCCGGCGGCGCGGATGCTCGCCGTTGCGATACTGCTGATCGTGCCGCTGGTGGCCGATGATGCGAACCATCCCGGCTGGGCGGCCCTGGTTTGCTGCCTTGCCACCGCGCTGTTGCTCGTGCCGGGCGGAGAGCCGGGCAAGCGGCTTTCCGCCATGCTGGCGCCCATCTGCGCGACGGGCGATCGTTCCTATTCGCTCTATCTGGTCCACTGGCCGGTGTTTGCCTTTGCCGGCAACGTCATGATTGCGCCGGTGCCGTTGTGGGTGAACCTGCTGCTGATCATTCCCTGTCTTGTCTGGGCCGAGGCGCAGTATCGCTGGGTTGAGCGGCGTCTGCGTTCGTTCCGGATGGGCGCGACCAGCTTGGCGGTCTTGCTCGCGATCCCGCTGGTGACCGTGGGGCTGGTCTATGCAGCGACCCTGCGTTCGGGCGCTGCGGTGGGGGACCGTGCACCCAATTTCGGCCTTTCCGCTGCCTGCAATGGCAATGGCTCCACGCTGGAGGATCGCGCCTGCCGTTCCGGACCTGCCCCCGAGACGCTGGTATGGGGGGATTCGTTCGGGATGCACGTTGCGCCGGGCGTAGCGGCGGTCACACCTGGAGGCATCGTGCAGGCGACCAAGACATTCTGCGGACCGTTTGTTGGCGTTGCCGCGGTCAACGAGAAACTCTATCCCCGCAGGCAGGGCGAAGCGTGCCTCCGTTTCAACCGCTCCGTCGTGGCGATGCTGGCCCGGCATCCGGAGCTTAGTACCGTGATCCTGTCGAGTTCCATCGGCCAGTATCTGCCCGATGCCGAACCCGGCTTCGCGCTGCTGGTCGATCGCGGAAACGGCGCGCCTGTTGTTTTGCCACGCAGCGAAGAAGCCTTGCTGCACGCGCTTGATGAGGCCGTGGCGGCGATTCGGGGGATGGGGCGAAAGGTGGTGTTCCTGGCACCGCCTCCTTCGACGGCCACTGACTACGGCCGGTGCGCGCTGCGCCGGACAGAAGGGCGGTGGACCCTGGGCGCGAATGCGGAATGCAGTTTCGCGGAAGCAGAATATCGCTCGGAAAAGCGGGCCGTCCTTCATTTCCTCGAGTCCGCCGAACGCGGACATGATATTGGGGTCGTGCGCATGGATCGCTGGTTTTGTCCGGGCGGGCGTTGCCAATCCTATCGCGACGGCGTCATTCTGTATGCCGATCACGCCCACCTCAGTGCGCGCGGATCGGTGATGGCCGCGCGCGACGGAGGATGGGCGAGCGCGATCGCGGTTCAGGCGCGATGAACGGGAAGACCACGCATAACGTTTTCGAAACTCGGTTATGCCATTGTTCTTCTTGGGGCCATCAAGCGACCTCAGCGCAAAATTTCGCTAGTTTTCTTCTTTTGGGACCATTAAGCATGGCACTATGCTGCACTGCACTACTGGTATTGGTTCTTCATGTAGGCTAGTGAAGCCGTAAGTAATCGGGAGCTATGGTGCGGCTGATTTCTGATACCACTGCCGGAACGCCTGCTTCCGATGAAGCCGATGTGGTGTACATCGGCGGAATTCGTAGTTCGCGGCTGACGCGTGCTGAATTGGCCGAGGTTATGGTCAACGACGTTTCGCGGGCTCGTGCCGGGCAACTTGAAATGCCGCGGGTGGTCGTTGCGACCAATGGACTGGTCATTACCAACTATCATCACGATCCGGATTTTCGCCGGCTGATCGACCAGGCCGATATCGTCGATGTCGACGGGATGCCGCTGGTGCTGGCGACCCGGCTGTTGTGCAAAAACCCCGTGCGGGAACGCGTTGCGACGACGGATTTCGTGCGCGATGCATCGGCGATCGCGGCGGAAACCGGTGTGCGCTTCTTTTTCCTGGGCGCGCGCGATGACCGCGCCGCAAAGTCCGCGTATAATCTGACCAAGGCCTATCCCGGACTGGAGGTGGTCGGTACGCGGAACGGCTATTTCACCCGCGAGGAAGAAGACGATATCTGCGCGCAGATCGTCGCTTCCGGGGCCGACGTGCTCTGGCTTGGTCTCGGCAGCCCCAAGCAGGAAGATTTCGCCATCCGCAACCGGCACAAGCTGGCCGGCCTCGGCTGGATACGCACCTGCGGCGGCCTGTTCGATTTCTATTCCGATTTTGCGCCTCGCGCACCGGCATGGATGCAGAATCTGGGCATCGAATGGATGTTTCGCGCGTGGCAGGAACCGCGCCGGCTGGGATTGCGGTATCTTGCCAGCAATCCGGCGGCTATCTACCATATCCTGACCAAGACGCACGATTAAACGCTTGAAATAGCTTGGAGGAAGCGACTTTCACTCCAAGCGGAAAACAGGTGCGGACCATGCTGGTGCCGGTATGAATTCTGAGCGCGCAGATGCCGGTCGCGCGCCTGGCGATCGCGGTGACATGAAGTGACCACAGCTCCGGCCAGCGTGCATCAGATCGGGATCGAGGCTGGCCGCACCGGCTGGCGCAGGCGTTCGCCTGCGGGGTCGATGGCGCGCGGCCGCGTTTTCAGGGCCGTGCTGCTGGTGATCTCTCTCGGGCTGGGCAGCCTTGCCCTGCTGTGGGGCATGATGCCGCATCTGTTCGAGGACAGCGGCGAGCGCGTCTGGAATCCGCCGAAATCGACACTGGGCGCCCCACGCCCGAACGAGGCGATGGCCTGGCGGCCCGTGGCCATCGGTGGCGGGGGGTTCATCACCGGGTTGTCCGCCGATGACGCGGGCAAGACGTGGGTGGCGCGAACCGACGTGTACGGAGCCTATCGCTGGGACGCGGCGGCGGACCGGTGGGTGCAACTGGTCTCGGCCCGGTCGATGCCTCAGGAGAATGTTGTGCAGGCCGGGGCGGCTGCCGGGGTTTACGAGATCGTCGTGGCGCCGGGCGATCCGAATCGGCTGTATATGGCCTTCATGAACGGTGTTTTCCGTTCCGACGATGGCGGCGGCCATTGGCGGCGCGTGCTTGGTGGGCCTGGCAAGGACGAGGCATTCGCGCTGGACGCCAATAGCGAATTTCGCCTCTATGGCGCTTTCATGGCGGTTTCGCCCGAAAATCCGGATGTTGTAGCGTTCGGTTCCCCTGATCGCGGGCTTTGGCGCAGCGGCGATGGAGGCGGCCACTGGGAACGCGTCGCCGCCGTTCCGCCTGCGCGCGATATGCGGCCGGGCAAGCCCGGCGTGCAGGCACCGGGTATTCTGGTGTGGTTCCGAAAGGATGGGGGGACCACACGATTGTGGGCCGCATCCGCGGGGAACGGTGTCTATGCCGGCAATGCCGATGGGGGCGGAATGGCGTCCGTCGGCGGGCCGCGCTTTGTCCGTCGCGGCGCATTTGCGGCCGACGGCTCGTTCTATGCCGCGGATGGCGAGGAAAAGCGCGTGATGCGGTTGTCGGGCGGCCGATGGGAAGAGTTGACCGCCCGTATAGCCGACGGGCGCGTCTTCGCTGCCGTCGCCGTCGACCCGGCTCACGGAACCGTGATGGTCGGCGATCAGGGAGGGCGGCTGTGGTGCTCGGTTGATGGAGCCACATGGAACATGGCCTCGCGCAGCGCCAAGGTCGGGGACCGCGATCCACCGTGGCTGGCCATCGCCGACCACGCCTATTTCGCCACGGGCCAGATCATGTTCGATCCCAACCGGTCCGGCCGGCTGTGGACGGCGGCGGGAACAGGCGTTTTCACCGCGCAACCTGCGTCTGCCTGCGCACCGGTCGTCTGGGAAAGCCGTACCCGTGGGATCGAGGAACTGGTGACCAACGATGCGGTCAGTGCGCCCGGCTTCCCTCCGGTTTTTGCCGCATGGGATTTCGGCATTCACGTCAAACCGGATCTCGATGCCTTTTCGACCGGATTCGGGCCGCGCCAGCGGATGCTGATCGCCGCGCAGCAGGTGGACTGGACTCCCGCGCGCCCGGGCTTTCTGGTCACCAATGCTTCGGATACCCGCATGGGTTGCTGTTCCGAAGACGGGCAGTCGGTACTGGCCGGCTATAGCGAGGACGGGGGGCGGACGTGGACGCGCTTCGCCAGTTTGCCCACGCCGCCGGGCACCGATCCGGCCGACCCCTGGCGCATGTCATTCGGCACGATCGCGGTTTCGTCGGACGATCCCGACAACATCGTGTGGGAACCGGCATTCAACCGCTCGCCCTTCTATACGCTTGACCGTGGCCGGACATGGTCGCGCGTGGTGTTGCCGGGCGAGATGCTCCCGCATACCGGATCGTTCAAGGACTATTGGCCGCAACGGAAGACGCTGGCGGCGGACCGGGCTGCGCCCGGAACGTTCTATCTTTTACACAGCGGCGATGGCGACAACATCTCGCTCGCGGGGGTGTGGGTCACGCGCGACAAGGGGCAGCGCTGGAGCCGTGTTTTCGCGGGGCAGGTCGTGCCAGACAGTTCGCGCGCGGCCAAGTTGCGGGCCGTGCCGGGGAAGGCCGGCTGGCTGTTCCTGACCAACGGGCAACCGAAATCCCGTGATTCGCGACTGCGGCGATCTGTCGACGGTGGCAAGACATGGACCGTTCTGGAGGACGTGGATGGCGTGGACGATGTCGCTTTCGGCAAGGCGCCGCGCGGCTCGGACATGCCCACAATCTTCGTTTCCGGGCGGGTCGGCGGTCGCTTTGGCATCTGGCGGTCTGTCGATAACGCGCGAACCTGGCAGCGGCTGACCGGTTTCCCGCTCGATCGTCTGGATCAGGTGACGGTAATCGAAGGCGACAAGAACGTGTTCGGCAGGGTCTATGTCGGTTTCACCGGTTCCGGCTGGATCTATGGCGAGCCGGCGCCGTGCCGGCCGGGCACGATTTCGGCCGCCGGCGAGGAAGAGTGCAGTGCGGTGGAGCAGGCGCGCTGAAATGCCTCTGGGAATGGGATCTCCAGGTAGGACGCACAGGCCGGTACTGTCTGCCGACAGGCTGGGCGCTGTTCCCGAAGGCCCGTTCGCGAAAATTCGGGGGCTGATCGAGATTGTTGCCGGGGCGTTGGCCCTGTCGTGCGGGTTCTTCTTCGCCTCGTTCGACAGCATGGAGGGTAGGGCAATGGCCTGCCTGGTCATGGGCCTCTACCTGCTGCTGTTGCTGTTCCGCCCTGTGCCTTTGACCTTCTGGCGAGCGTTCCTGCCGGTGATCGGCCCGGTGCTGCTGGCGATGGCGTGGATCGCGCTGGCGCCGCTGCTCGCCCCTGGGGCCTGGCTGGCACCAGACATGGCGACGGGCAACATCGTCGGTTTCCATGCTGCCGTCATGGCGCTGCTGGCAGGCGCGCTGATCGGGTATCGACACGTTCCGGTGGTGCGCCTGATTGATATCTGGCTGATAATCGTGGCGCTCCAGCTCGGTCTGTCTTTGCTCATGGGGACGGGCGTGCTGGCCGGGCCGTTCGACGTTCCCATGTTTCGCAATGGGCGGCTGACCGGTCTGGCGAGCAACGCCAATATCCAGGCGGTTCTGGCCGGCATCGCCTTGTTGCTGACGGCAGCGCGGGTCGCCGCGCGCTTGCGGCACCAGCGGCAACCCTGGCGCGCTCTGGTGCGCAATCCCGGCATAGCCGCGCAGTTGGGGCTGGTCATACTGTGCCTTGCGGTGATGCTCTACGCCGGATCGCGGTTTCCGCTGTTCGTTGCGGGGCTGCTGCTGGCGGTTCTTGGCGCACGCGCGCTGGCGCGCGGCGGAACGCGGGGGGGGCTTCTCCGGATCGCGTTGATAACGGGTCTTGTCGGAGTGATCAGCCTGGCCGGGATGGCCGATGTCGTCGTGCGCCGCCTTGGCGAACTGGACGTTGGCGCCGCTGTGCGGACCGAAATGTGGTCGCGTTATCTCGCAGCGGCGTGGCGCTCTCCATGGTTCGGCTATGGGCCGGGCGGCTTTCCCACGCTCAACAGCATGCTGTTGCCCGATCCGCTGGTGGCCGAAGCGGCGTGGACGGTCAATTCGCCCCACAACATCCTGCTGCAACTGCTGCTGAAAGGCGGTCTGCCCTATCTGCTGTTTCTGCTGGCGGCGGCGGCGATGGTGGCCGTGCCTGTAGTCCGCCACTTTTCGGGCGGGCGACGGTCGCTGGAAGCATGGGGCATTGCGCTGGCTCTCGTCTTTCTGTTCGCCAACGGCATGATCGATATCTGCCTGGACGTGCCGGCGACCACCTGTTTCGCCATGTTCCTGGCCGGCGTGTTATGGGGCACTGCCCGCCCGGTTCCGGTAGTCGGCGTCTCCAAGCCGTGACCGGCGCCATTCCGTAAGAAGCGGAACGAAAGCGTCGGATTGCCGTGCCATCGCGAACACGCGATCGCGCAGGGATTTGTCTATGCGAGCGAGCCAGACCGCTTCCGCGACGCTGCGCGATCGCGTTTCCGGCGACAGGTCGGACCAGTTGCGGAAGGCATAGGCGACGCGCCAGGCGCCAGCATTGCGCTGGTATGGGGCATCGGCATAGCTGCGTTCGAACGCCTTGCGCGTTTCGGCATCGCGCTCGCCCCGGCGCTGGGCCGTGCTGAAGGCCACCATTGTCCATGCTTCCCCCCAGATGGGGCGCGTGGCGGTGGCTTGCAGGGCGTCGGTGCGCGCGGCATCAAGCAGCCGGCTGCGCAACACCGGATCGTTTTCGGCGCCAGCTGCGAGCACTTTCATGTTGGCCGACGACAACAGCCCGCGCGGGGGGAGACTATCCGTGCCCGCCTGAAGCAGCGACGGTCCCGAAAGTGGATAGTTGCGTTCGGCCAGGAGGCTCAACACGCCGAGCTGGCGGATCAGCGGCGCAACGGCCTGTTCCGTCCGGATGACACCGATGGACTGCGCAAGGCACAGCAGCACGGCACCGGCAACGCCCAAGCTGACGAGGCGGTCATACGGAAAAACCCGACGACCGCCTTCCATCAGGCCGCGGCGCGATAGTACTGCGTGTACTTCTTGGAATAATAGAGACCGCCGATCGCCTCGGCCGCGGAATCGACCATCGTGTAGATCACGCCGATCGGGTTCGAGCCGTCCGACTGCAGCCAGTTGACGGCGGACGCGGCGGCTTGAGGCGGCGTGGAAGCCCAGCGCACCGCCAGAACGGTGGCGTCGGCCATTGCGGCCAGGAAGCGGCCGTCAGCCAGGCCCACCAGCGGCGGAAGGTCCAGCACCACGAAATCGTAACGGTCGCTCAGCTTGTTCAGAAGCGTGACCATGCCGTCGTTGCCGAACAAGTCTTCGGAACTGAAATACGGCGCGGAGACCAGAAGCTGATCCATGCCTTCGACATCGCCCGGGTGGATGGCTTCCGCTTCGCTCGCGGTGCCGTGCAGCACCTCGACCAGCCCTGGCCCCGAACCGGGGTTCTCGACGATATGCCGCACCTGGGCACGGCGAACGTCGCAATCGACCAGAATCACGCGTGAGCCGTTGAGCGCCAGGGTACGGGCGAACGACAGCGACGACGTGGTCTTCCCTTCGCTGGGCAGCGCGGACGTGAAGGCAATGATCTTCGGCGGCTTGGCCGACTTGACCCCCAGAATGGCGGCCCTGGCAATACGGAACGATTCGCTGAACAGCGAGGTCGGCTTTTCGAGCAGCGTGCGCCCCGGGTTCGATGAACGCGGCAGCTTGGGCACGGCGGCCAGCACTGGCAGACCGAGCGTGGATTCGACGTCGTCGATCGTGCGCAGGCCGCGAACCATCATTTCCTGGAAGATGATCGTGGCGATGCCCGCGGCGAGGCCGACGACCAGCGACAGCACGCTCATCAGCAGGCGCTTGGGGAAGGTGGGTTTGGTGGGCACGTCGGCCCGGTTGACGATCACGGCCTGCGAAATCTGATTCTGCGACGCCTGGGTCGATTCGAGCCACATCTGCGACATGCGGTCATAGGCCGCGCGCTTGGCTGCCGCATCGCGCTCCAGGCTGTCGGCGATCACGGCCGCACGCGTGTTGCTGGCCTGTTCGCCCGCCACGCGGCCCATCGTCGAGCGCAGGCTTCCGGCGCGTGCTTCCACGGCCGTCGTATTGGCACGCAGGGATGCCACGGCGCGTTCGGCTTCGTCGCGGATCTGCTGGTCGATCGACGCGAGCTGATCGCGCACACGGATGCTTTCCGGATGCCTGGGGCCGTAACGGGCCTCCACCTCGCCCTGATTGCGCAGGATTTCGGCCCGCTGACGGCGCAAGTCGTTGATCACCGGGGAATTGCGGACCTGCTCGACAGAATCGAGATTGCCGCGCTGGATCTGGCGTTCGGCGGTGCTGAGCGCGGCGCGTGCGGCCGCGGCATCGGATTCGGCCATGGCCAGCTGGCTGGACAGCGGGCCAACCTGCTGGTCGACGATCGTGCCGGCGTTTGAGCCGGAACCCTGCGCGAGGCCCGCCTGGGCGCGGTACTGCGCAACCTGCTCGTCGGCCGCGCGCATTTCGGCGGCCAGCTTGTCGAGCTGTTCGCGGAACCAGTCGGCCTGCCGGGCCGCCGTTCCGGTCGAAGTGTTGACCTTGAGGTCGAGATACCCTTCCGCGACGGCGTTGGCGACACGCGCGGCCTTCTGCGGGTCTTCGGAGGTGTATCCAACGGAAATCAGATAGGTCAGCTTGTCGCGGCTGACCGAAAGGCGGTCGAGCAGTGCGCTCGCCAGAGCCGCATCGCGATCACCACTGACATTGCCGGCCTTGCGCACGCTTTCGAGCAGCTCCGGATCGTTCTCAAGCTTCAGCGCCTTGACGACGCGCTGCGCGAGTTCCGTGGAGCTAAGGACGGCAACCTCGGTCTCGATGGATTCGGGACTGAGCGCTTCCTGAGGCTGCTTGTTATTCAGCGGATTGCGCGATGGGTCGATGCGGATCAGCGCGGCCGCAGTATAGCGCGGCGTGATCAGGGAAATCCCGGCAACACCTGCGACAGTGATGGCCACGGTTACGATAACCAGCGTCAGCCACCGCCGCCGCAAGGTGTCCTGAGCGCTTTGCACAAAGTCCGAGAAGCGTCCCGCTGGTGCTTCGTTTTGATGCGTAACTTCCATGTCTCTATGGATTCCTCAGACGATTGTGCGGTGCACTATAACATTGATTTCCGCGGTGCACCAAGATCAGTATTGCAGCGTTGCGCCGAACAGGACGCGGAACTCGTCGAAATCGGAACCCAACCCCGCCCCGTTGCGGTTGCGGCTGGTGTAGGAAATCGTCGAATTCAGATTCAGCCTGCGATTCGCCAGATAGCGAGCCTGCCCGCGAACTCCGACGACATCATTCTTCAGGTTCGTTCCGACATAGTTCTGGTGCGAATAGTCCACCGAACCGCTTAAGATAAGATTGCGCAGCATCTCATGATCGATCTGTGCCCGTATCCGGTTGTCGAAATAGCCGGTCGTGCCCAGAATGTTCGAATCCTCGATCGTGCGGCTTGCGGACAGCGAAAGCGTGGTGAGTTCGGACGGGAAGTATTCCAGCCGGACCTGCGCCGCGAAGCCATCGAGCGTGGGATAGAGCGAGGGGGTATCATATTTGCGGTGCGTGTAGCCCACGCCGATCGAACCGCGCAGCAGGCCCGCCAGATCGAGATTCATCCCCGCGAGGAAGCGGACCGCATCCGATGACCGGTTGGGAGCGCCACTGAGCAGCAGATTGTCATAATCGACGCGTTCGTAACCCAACTGGCCGAAGACAGTGGCGCTTGGGGTAAGCGCGTACTCGACCTGCCCGGTGACGCGCCATGCCTCGCGATTGCGGTCCCGCTGGCTGCGGATCGTGCCGTTGCCCACGTTGATCGTGCTGAAATCGAGATTGGTCCAGTCGAAGGCCAGCGTCGTGCGCGCCTGGCCGGCCTGATAGCTGCCCCGCAAGGCGGCATAGGTGCGCAAGTAGCTTGAAAGGACCGTAAAATCGCTCTGAATGCCGCCCGAGAATGGCGTTTCATAGATGCGGCCGATCTGGAATTCCGGGGTGACGGCGATGTCTGAACGTACATCCAGCCGGCTGAGCACGCCAAGATCCCAGTTGTTCTGGTTGCGGCGCGGCGTGCTGAAAAAGCGCTGGAAATCGCCACGCGCGCGCGCGCGCAGCTGGTGGCGGTTCCAGTCGGATTCGACGCGCAGCGCAGGGCTGATGCCGGCGAAGCCATCGGTATCGCGGTTGCTGCCGGAAAGCAGGACGTTGTCGGTGAGTCCGGCATAGGTGCTCAGCGAGGGGAAAACGTTCAAGGAGCCAACGTTGATGCCCAGCGGATCGTAATCCGGGCGAGCCTTTTCCTGTACGCTAACGTTGCGGCCCTTGTCGAAATCCGGCGGTATCGCGGTATCGATCAGGACGGAACCGCTCGCCGATTGGGCGTGAGCCGAGGTCGCCACGGCCGTGGCGACGAGCGCCAGCGTGAACGAACCGATGATGTTGAACCGTTTCACTTTATAGTTTCCCCAGTTCGCGAAACCTCCACCCAGGCGGACGATCCGGTCGCAGACAGCAGAGTTAATCCTTCAATGCGCGGCCTTCGCGGCGCGGGCGCGTGGCCTTACGACGTGTAGTTCGAAGAACCGCCGCCAACGCCGACCACGGGCGAGCCGAATGCGCTGTTGCCAAAGCCATCGCCACCGCCATTGATCGCCCCGGTGCCTCGCCGCAGGGTGCGGCGCTTGAGCGCTTCCGCGACGTTGAGGATGGCTTGCCGCTGCACCGCGGAAAGCGACGGCGTGCCGGCAAGGCTTTCAAGGGCGGCAATGGCCGCCTCGTTGGAACAGGATACCTGGCTCACCGCGAACAGGGTGGCGCCTTCGTAGTCCTCCAGCGTCGCGTTGGCCGGAAGCTTGGCGAACTCGGACAGCACGGGGCCGCTCAGCGCGCAGGTCTCGGTGCTTTGCGGCGCGCCACTTCCGTTCTGGCCCACGGCGAAATCCGGCACGATGGCCAGAAGCGATACCGTTGCCAATCCCGCCGCCAGCAGGCGGGTTCCTCGATTTTTTCCCAGCATTTTACAACTCCCTGTAGAAGTCATGCAGCCTGGGACCCTCAGTGCGACTTTATCAACTCAAGAGTGCTGCAGAAAACGATTCAGAAGAAAACGGTTAGAAATAACGCTCGCCGATGCGAATGGTATCGCCCGGCAAAACTCGAAGATCAGGACTGACTTGAAACGCCACTTCCTCGGTGGTGCCTGCCCGCCTGATATAGACGATGCCGCGCGCTGCGCGCGGGGTGAAGCCCTGCGCGGTGGCGACGGCGTTGGGAACCGTCAGGCCTGCGGAATAGGGATACTGGCCAGGCGCCTTGACTTCCCCGAGAATGAAGAAGGGCCGGAAATTGATAACCTCGACGCTGACCTTCGGATCGCGCAGATAGCCATCGGCCAGCTTCGTTTGCACGGCAAGGGCCACTTCCTGCGGCGTCCGGCCCGTGCCTTGCACGTCACCGATCAGCGGCAGGGAAAGGTTGCCGGATGATCCGACCGCGAATTCCCCGGAAAGCGTTGGTTCGTTGAAGACCGTGACCCGAATCTTGTCGCCCGCGCCAAGCTTGTAATCCTCGATGGTATCCGTGTTCGCGTTCGCGACATAGCGATCGCCAGAGGAAACGACCTGTGCTGGCGCGCCCGCGCAGGCGGTCACCGTGCAAAGCAGAACTGCGCTGATCAGGATGCGAAGGAAAGCAACAACTTTCATCATGCCCGGTCCGGTCTTCCTCATGTCAGGGTCACATATTACGCATTCGCAGTATAGAACAGTATGACGTTGATCACAATGACTATCCATGTGTTGCATCGCGGGATGTCTTGTTTCAGGACGGACTCCCAGGGAAATATGTTGCACTGGCGTTGCTGCGCGGCAACGATCCCGACACCGTCCGGCAGATTCAGGAGAGTGAAAGTGCCGACGACGGGGACGAGGCCGGCAAGGCCGGATGACATCGGAAAGGCGGTCGGGTGAGCGGTCAGGCTGGTTCGGGGCATCGCCTCGTTGGCATCCAGTTGTTGCGGGGGCTTGCGGCGTCGATGGTCGTGGTGTCGCACGCGAACACCATGATGGGACATGGCGAATTTTTCGGCCTCAGTCCGTTCCCCATCCTCGACACCGGGGCCTTCGGCGTCTCGATCTTCTTCGTCATCAGCGGCTTCATTATCGTTTTTGTTTCGCTGAACGGGCAGGGTGACGCCCGTGTGTCCACGGGCACGTTCGCCTGGCGGCGTTTCGTGCGGATCGTGCCGTTCATGTGGCTGTGCACCCTTGGCTACAATCTCCTGAGCTATGCCGGAACACATCAGGTCGAATGGGGGCCAATGCTGAGGGCACTGGTTCTGTCGCCCGTCGGGGAACTGAAGCCCAATGTGCTGTGGTCCCTGCGCCACGAACTGATCTTCTATGCCCTGTTCGCGGTGGCTTTGCTGGGAACAAGGCGCCGGATCTGGCTGCTTTATGCCTGGTTTGCGGCGCCGCTGGTTTATGCCGCGCTGTCCCAGGCCGGGTTGTTGTCCGCGCTGGCGGACAGACCGCTTGCCGCAGAGTTCCTGAAAGTCCTGCTCATGGGCAGCGAAGTTGGTGCGAACTTCCAGTTCGCTGCCGGCTTCCTGTTGGGCATCCTCTATCTGCGCTCGGCGCCGATCCTGCGTGCGCGGGCGTGGGCGGGCCTGCTGGTCGCGGCCTTCGCCGTGATCGCGGCCGATGTCGTGGTGGAAGCGACCGCCATCCCCTCCGGGCTTTGGCGGGCCGCGGCGTGGACTGCGCTGGCGGCGCCGCTCGTGTGGCTGGCGCTGGTCGCTCCCCATGAAGATACGATTCTGTCGCGCGCTGCCGAAGCCCTGGGCGACGCGTCGTTCTCGATCTATCTCGTGCACAACCCCGTGTTGCTGATTCTGTTTCGGCTCGCCCGCCCATTGGCGGCGCATGTGCCACTTGCCGGGCTGTACTTCGTGTTCGTCGGGGGCGCGATCGTTGCCGGGATCATCGTGCATCGCCTTGTGGAGCGGCCGCTGCTCGCTTGGGCATCCGGTCGATCGCCTCACTTCCGGGTGACGGGAGCGGGACGCGCCCAAGGCTGAAAGTCCGCGGCGTGGGCTTGCCGGTGAAGCCTGCTTTGAGGGCCTGGCCGCACTATCATCGGCAAATATATAATGCGCAGTTTACCTTTGCGTCTAACTTAAGCGCAATTCGCTTGCCCCATAAGTCGACCCAACTTGGTCGGGGCGCAAGCGATGTATTACAATGCCATCGGAAAAGTCATGCCGGAATCCGGCAAGACTACTAACTGGACGATTACGGGATCGGCAGGCGGGGTTCGCAACGGCACCGCAGGTAACGATATCTTCCACAGCATAGCGGGCGATACGCTCGTCGGCGGTGCCGGAGATGACGTCTACAACCTGTGGGACGCGGCTTCGACGGTACGCGAAAATGCCGGCGGCGGGGTGGATTCGATCTACGTCCGCTTCTGGGGTGGCATGGCGCTGCCCGGCAATGTCGAAAACCTGTACCTCGTTTCGGCGGGATCGAACTGGGGAACGGGCAACAATCTCGACAACCTGATCGTCGCGGGCAACACGGGCGCCACGCTCAACGGCCTGGGCGGGAACGACGTGTTGGTCGGCGGAAAGGGTGCGGACGTGTTCCGCGTTGCCGCCGGGAATGGTTCCGACGCGATCGTCAACTTCCAGCCGGGATGGGATGTGGTCGATCTCGATGGCTATGCGATCACGTCGTTCGATGACCTGCTGGCCCGCTCGAAGCAGGTCGGCGGGGATGTCAAGGTCACGTTGTCATCCTCTGAAACCCTTGTCTTGCGTGGTGTGGCGCTGTCGAGCCTGACGGCGGCCGATTTCGATCTGCCGCTTGCGCCAGTTTCGGCGGCCGACGGTGCCATCGTGATCGACCGGCCCGGCGCCGGCTGGAATTTCAACGGCTGGTATGCGCTGAACAACACCTGGAACATCAGCGGCCTGGCCTGGGGCAAGGACGTGATGGTCACGACCCAGTTCTCGCCCGGCAATGTGACCGATGGGGCAACCTTTTCCTGGTCGGCACCGCTTTCCACCAGCCTGACGCCCACGATCCTGGCGTTCCCGGAACTCATCTTCGGCATTAGTCCGCTGAACCCGGCCGGCGTGAATCCGACGGATACCGAGCACGTCTTTCCCGCGCGTGTGGGAGACATCACCGCGTTCACGGCCAAACAGGATTTCGCCTATACGGGCAACCTCGGCGGCTTCAACGTCGCCTACGACATCTGGTTGACGAGCAAGCCCGGTGGCAACGCCAGCACGATCACCAACGAAGTGATGATCTGGGTGCACAAGGGAGCATTCGAGGCTTATGGCGCCGCCATCGGCACGTATGTATCGCCCGACGGCCAAACCGCCACGATCTATCACAAGGACACCTATACCGCGGTTGTGTTCGACAAGGATCTGCCCACCGCCACGGTCGATGTGGCCGCGGTCCTGAAGGCATTGCAGGCGCTGCACATCGTTTCGGCGGATGAATATGTCGGATCGGTCGAACTGGGGGCCGAAGTCGTCTCGGGCACGGGCCGGCTGGTCGTCAAGAATCTCGATCTGTCGCTGACGACGCAGAACGCGGATGGATCGCAGACGACCAAGGTGGTGACGGGCGAAGGCACCACGGTTTCCACGATCGGCGCGCCCAACAAGGCGCTTGAGGCCGCATGGGCCACCACCACCGTGGATGGCACGACGACAGAACGCGATGCCTATGGCAACGTGCTGACCAAGAAGACCGTGCATCAAGCGGATGGTCATGTGGTGGTCACCACCTTCGATGCGGCCGGCAAGGCCGTTGCGGTAGACACGTCGACCAAGGCGGATAGCGCGATTACCACTGTGCATCAGGACGGCGCCGGAAAGACGCTGGGCAGCACGGTCTCGGACTATTCCACCGTCGGCTCCATCTGGACGTCGGAGTACGACGCGTCCGGGGCGAAGCTCTTGACGAAGCACAGCGTGATTCAGGCTGACGGCAGCACGGTGACGCAGTTCTATAACGCCGCGGATGCGCTCGTCCGCGCGGAAAAGACCATCGTCCAGTCGGATGGCGTGGTTACCCAGCACTTTGATGCCAATTTCGTTCTGACCGGGGCGGACAAGGTGATGGCCGGACTGGGGGTCACCCAGCACTTCGACGCCGCCTTCAACCTTGTCGGCGCGGACAAGACCATCGTTCAATCGGACGGATCAACGATTACCCAGCATTACGACGGTGCCTTCAAGCTCCTGTCGTGGGACATGGTGAAAGTCGCCAATTCGGCGGTGACCACCTATGCCTATTCCGCGAACGGTGTGCTGACCGGTATCCATGTCGATCGGATAGACCCCGGCAATATCGTCAAGACGATTGATCTCGATGCCAAATGGAACGCATTGTCCGCCAAGCTGACCGGAACCGCCGGGAACGATGTTCTCACCGGCGCGACTTACGCCACGGAGTTTCACGGCGGTAGCGGATCGGATACCATCCGCTGCGGTAGTGGAGTGGACACGATCTACTTCGATACGGCAATCGGCCATGGCGACGTGGACACCATCCGTTCGTTCAAGAGCGGAACCGACAAGCTGGTGCTGGACAGCGGGATCTTTTCGGCATTGGGCCATGGCGGTGCGCTGGCCGAAGGCGCTTTCGTGATCGGCAAGCAGGCGATGACGCCGGATCAGCATCTGCTGTACGACAAGGCCAGCGGCGATCTCTACTATGACGCGGACGGTAGTGGGGCGCAGGCTGCCGTGCTGTTCGCACACTTCGAGAACACCGCCACGCTGGCCGCGCACGATTTCGTTCTTATCTAGGGTCAGGACCCTAGCCGGTTGGCGGAACCGCGCTTCCGCGCAGGCTGGCGGAGCGGGCGCGCCGTCGGTTGACAGCGCATGAAACCCGGCGGTTAATATGCGGTTTGGGTTGATGGCGCTAAACCAGCGTCACCACTGGAAACTGGTATCTGGAGATAGGCTTGGCGAAGCGGAAGATCAGACGATGGCAAGCGTGACGGCAGGGCAGCGCGCCCGCCCGGCGACGGATCGTGGGGAACGCATCTACGCGATCGGCGACGTGCATGGCTGCTATGAACTGCTGGTTGCCCTGCTGGCGCGGCTGGACGAACACGATGCGGGGCTGCCCGCCGCGCGGTCGCAGCACATGCTGCTGCTGGGCGACCTGATCGATCGCGGGCCGGATTCGGCCAAGGTGCTGGGCTTTCTGTATGATCTGACGCGCGAGACCGATCAGGTCCTGGTGCTGCAGGGCAACCACGAACAACTGATGCTGCGGGCGCTCGATGGCGAGCCGGGCATGCTGAAGGCGTGGATGCGCGTGGGGGGGAAGCAGACTCTGCAGAGCTTTGGCATAACGCCGCCTGATCCGGATGAGGATGTGGACATCGCGGGCTATACCGCGATGCTCAATCGTTCCTTTCCGCGTCCCTGGATCGACTGGCTGCGCGCCTTGCCGTTGCGCGCGCGGTCAGGCGATTACTTTTTCTGCCATGCGGGCGTGCGGCCCGGCGTGGCGCTCAACCGCCAGACTGCCACCGACCTCCTCTGGATCAGGGGAGAATTTCTGTCCGATCTCGGCGATCACGGTGCGGTGATCGTGCACGGTCACAGCGTTCATACCGAACCCGAGGTACGGCACAACCGGATCGGCATCGATACCGGCGCCTATCGCACGGGCATCCTTTCCGCGGTCTATCTGGAAGGGACGCAGCGGGGCATCATTACGACGGATTCGCTCATCAGAGCAGCTTGACGGTAGCCGCGCCAGGGGCGATGGGATGGCCACGGCGGCCAGGCGTCTGGATTTCCCGCATCCGGCATGAATGGAGCACCCGGTGTCCTTGATCGCTTCGCTAACCCTGCTTGCGGCCGCCGGTACGGGACGCCTGGGTTTCCTCACGGCGGGCGAACTCGCGGATCGCTGCAATGACAGCGCGCCGACCGGCATCACCTATTGCTTCGCCTATGTCACGGCGGTCTACGATACGATGCGCGCCTATGAAATCTGGTTGGGCGAGCGCGAGTTTTGCGTGCCTGGCACGATTTCGCAGAGCGAGTTGCGGCGCAAGTTCGTCGATTACGTGGCAGCGCATCCGGACAGTCGCGCGGGGCTTGCCGCTTCGGGCGTCGCCATCGCGCTGAAGGAAGGTTACAAGTGCGTCGTGGGGCTTGATGAGAATGCCAAGGTGGACGGATTGCCAGGCTTGAAGCTGGTGCCGCCACCCGCCGCACCGGCATCATTGCCCCCGCCGCGTCCGTCGCCGGCCTCTCCTTCGTCGCCACCGCCTGCATCGACGGTTCCCGCGCCGGCCACACCCTGATCTATCCTGGCGGCGTTGAAGCCGTACCTTCCACCTTGGTCTGTGCGATGTTGCCGCTGCGGGCGGCGGCTTCCAGCGGCAGTTGCTCGTCGTAGAACCGTACCAGCCCCTTGAGATCGAGTGGCCGGTCGGTCTTGCAACCGAAGAAGAACAGTCCCGCCGCCGCGTCCAGGCTGCGGCGCGGCGCGCACCACCGGTCGAGCAGGCGGAGCCAGACGAGCGGAAGCGTCAGCAATTGCCCCAACTTGTTGCTGCGTGTGAGCGCAGCCGCGAGATAGCGCAGGGCGAGAAGGCTGGCGGTGCCGGGTCCGGAGGACGTCCCGGCCGCAATCACTGCAAAATCGCGGAACAGCCAGCGATGGCCGCTGGGCGACCAGCGCGTAAAATCATAGGCTTGCTCGTGCACCGGCCAGAGGAACGGCGTATCGGCGAAGACCAGCCCGCCGGGCCGCAGAACGCGGACGATCTCCGCCACGACCCGCCCGGGATCGGCGACGTGTTCAAGCACGGCCTGTATCCATACGGCGTCGATGCTGCCATCGGCGAACGGAATTGCGTGAGCATCGGCCACAAAATCGGTTGTTTGCGAGGCATAGATGTCAAAGCCGATCAGATCGATGTCTGCCGCTGCGTAGAGTGCCTCCGCCCCCGCGCCAATCGCGCCGCCGCCCACCACCAGTACGCGGGCGCGATGCGTGCCCGGCATCGCCAGCCTTGCCAGCATTGCCTGCGCGATGCGGGGCGCGATGCGATTAGTACCGTTCACCGCACGGGTCAGCAGGGCGCGCCATCCGCCCCGCCGGATCGGACTGGCGGCGGCGCTGGCGAGTACCGCGTCCCGATCAAGAATACTGTTGGAGAAATCGACCAGCACCGGCTTGCCGCCCACCACCGGGAATGGCACGCTTGCGAGCGCGCAGTTGCCGCATTGCAAGCCGCCATCGGGCGTATGGCGCAAGCTGGTGCGGCAGCGTGGACAAACCAGATCATCCTGCCAGCGGCTCGACGATGTCTCGATCACAATTCCCCCTTCCGGAACGGACCGGCCTGCTCGGATTCATGGCATAGAAAGGGTGATGCGCCAAGAAGTTGCCGGCACGGCGGGAGAGTCTCGTCACTGGTCGTAGGCGGTTGTCCGGCCTCCGCACCGTGCTTGACAGCCCTGGCGGTGTGGTGGACAGCGAACAGGCAATTCCGCGGGCAGAAAGAGAGGCAGACAGCATGGGATTTCTCTTTCGCCGCCGCCCCAGGCTTCCGGCAACGGCCAAGGGTGACCGCGTCTATGCGATCGGTGACGTCCACGGCCGTCTCGATTTGCTGACCGAGCTGCTGGACCGGGTCAGCGCGCATCAGCGTGGTGCATCGGGCAAGCGATGCCATCTGGTACTGGTCGGCGATCTGGTGGATCGGGGGCCGGATTCCGCGCCGGTCGTCGAGCATGTGTACAATCTGCAGAAGACGACCGGAAACGTGGTCGTGCTTCAGGGCAACCACGAAGACATGATGATGGCCGTCTATGGCGGCGACGGTCGTGTCTTGCGGCCCTGGATACGTTCCGGCGGGGATGAGACGCTCCGCAGCTATGGCCTTGCCGTGCCAGAGGCGGATGCCGACCCGGCAGATACCATTGCCGCCATGCGCGAGCGCATTCCCGCGCATTTGATGGAATGGATGGGGCGTCTGCCGCTGTCAGCGCGGTCGGGCGATTACTTCTTCTGTCATGCGGGTATTCGCCCCGGCGTGCCGCTGGCGCGGCAAGGCCGCAACGACCTGCTGTGGATTCGCGAGGGATTTCTGGATGATGCCACCGATCATGGCGTGGTGGTCGTGCACGGGCACAGCATCACCGCGTCGGTTGATTGGGCGGACAATCGAATCGGTATCGATACCGGCGCATACAGGACCGGAACGCTGACGGCGCTGGTGCTTGACGGGGAAGACCGCGAAATCATCACCGCCGGAATGTAATTCCCGGCCGTTTCGCACCTGACTGCCGGCGCGCCAGGTTGCGGTGCGAATAGAACAACAAGTCATCCCGACCGCACCGGAAGTGGAATTTCGGCTCATTCCTGCGCATGAAATGCTGCGTTGCGGCGCGCTTGCCGGACGGGAGGCACCGCCGCGTGCGCTGGCGTGCCGGTCATGACCGCCGCGGGACTCTTGCAAATCGCCGAACTTTGCCCCAGATTGAGACAATAATAAGAAAAACCAGTAAATGTTTTGGAGTGGGAGCCAAACGATGGGTCGTACTGGAAGCGCAACGTATTTCTGCAGCGATGGTGTCGATGAACGCGCTATCGTTACCATGGTGGTCGGACTGGGACTGGGCGCCGCCTTCTGGGGCAGCGTGTTTCTGGCGCTGACGATACCGCTGGCCTTCTGAATTCGCCACGTGATTGCGTTCCGATAACGCGGATACCTTCGCCGGGGTGAAAAGCGGAAGCCTATGCGCCGCAGGTCAGGGGCTTCCGCTTACCTGTCGCCAGTATCAGTAAGCGTTCTTGTGCAACACCACGCCGAACGTGCGGATCAGGATCAGCACATCGCGCCAGATTGTCCACTTATCGAGGTATTCGAGATCGGACTGAAGGCGATTTACGAGATCTGACTTGCGGTGCGTGGCGCCGCGATAGCCGCGCACCTGGGCCAGTCCGGTCAGGCCCGGCTTGATCGCGTGACGGTGCCAGTAGCGTTCGTCGATGTGCCAGAACAGCAGGTTTTCAGCGGTTGAGCCCAAGGCATGCGGACGCGGGCCGACGATGCTCATATCGCCTTTCAGCACGTTGATGAGCTGTGGCATCTCGTCAATGCTGGTGGCGCGAATGAAGCGGCCGAACGGGGTGATGCGATCGTCATCCCGGCTGGCGGAGCGGCTGCCGACGGCATCCGAGCGGCCGACATACATGCTCCGGAACTTGAGGATGTGGAACAGCCGGTTCGAGCGGCCGACGCGCGTCTGCACGAAGAACACCGGTCCCCGATCCTGCAGGTAGATCACCAGGGCGACGATCACCAGCAAAGGCGCCAGAAGGAACAGCACGGATCCTGCCACGGCAATGTCGAACAGCCGCTTGATGATACGATCCTTCAGGCCCAGCGGCCCACGTGAAACGATCAGCGTGGGCGTGCCGTCCTGCCGCGCCACGCCGATCGGTGACAGTTCGGTCATTTCCGGCGCGATGACTTCGCCCTGCACGTTGGCGCCCTTGAGCGTTAGCGCCCATATCTGGCGGCGTTCGGGCGGGCACTGGACGACCACGCGATCGGCGTACTGAATGACTTCGGCGAAGCGATCATACGTGGCCGGGCTCAGCCGGGAAGGATTGAATACTTCGCCGGATTCCACAAGGATCGTGCAACTGGCCGAGGAAACCGCAGGGGCGGGAACCCCGTCATAGACAACCACGACTTCATAAGGCTCGCCACCTACCAGCGCGCTTGAATGGCGCACGAACAGATAGCGCAGGACGGCGATGAACAGGCCCGAGAGCAGTACGCCGGCGACGAACGTGGAGCGCGACCAGCCCTCGCTGGCCTTGAGGAAAAAGGCGACCAGCATGATCACCGCGGTGGACATCGCGAATGCATTGGTGGCGCGACCGATGCTGGTCCAGCGTTCGTGCATGATCGCCGGGGAGTAAGCACGCATCAGCAACGCGATCGGGACGAAAAGCGGAACGAGAAGGGCCATCTGATCGAGACCCTGCCCGTTGTCTTCGTGAAAGATGTGCAGGTTGCTGGCGAGCAGGAAGCCCGCCGAAATGGCGATGATGTCGCCCAGCAACATCATCAGATACATGCGCAGGCGCAACATGGCTTTGGAGGATGATCGGTGACTGCTCGATTCGGCAGACTGTTGATTTCCGCTGAGAGTTGACCCGGGATTTCCATCGAGAAGTGACCCGGGTGGGTAATATGTCCCGCGATACGGGCGGTGGGTCAAGCGGGTGATTTTTCCTTTCTGGATTTGGGTGCTGCCGA
>NZ_RQSI01000012.1:0-130929 GCF_003856955.1 Novosphingobium sp. LASN5T | reverse complement strand
CGGCCCCTGCCGCGCCGCCGGCGCCGCCCCCGGCCGCGCCCGCCGCATCGCGCGAAACGCGCCAGGAATTGCAGGCACGTCTGCTGCGCGAGGCCGAGGAAGCCCGTCTCGCCGCGCTGGAGGCCGCCAACCGCCGCGAACAGGAAGAACGCCAGCGCGCGGTGGACGAAGAGCGTCGCCGCGCCGAGGAAAACCGCAAGGCAGACGAAGCGCCCGCGCCCGCCGCGCCGGAACCGCAGCCCGAACCCGTGGCCGAGGCGGCTCCCCCGGTGGAAACCCCGGCCGCTGCGCCGGCTGCTCCCGCTGTTGTGGAAGAGCAAGCCGCGCCGTCGGCGAACACGGGTAGTGCGACGCCCGCACCCGCGCCGCGCCGCTTTACCCCGGTTGCTCCGGTCAAGCGGCCCGAACCGCCGAAGAAGCCGCAGCAGCGTGACAAGAACGCGGTGGACCGTCGCCAGGCGGGCAAGCTGACCGTCACGCGCGCGCTGAACGAGGATGAGGGCGCCCGCGCCCGTTCGCTCGCGGCGCTGAAGCGCGCCCGCGAAAAGGAACGCCGCGCGCATTATGCCGGCCAGCAGCACCAGCGTGAAAAGCAGGTGCGCGACGTGATCGTGCCCGAAGCGATCACGGTGCAGGACCTGGCGAACCGCATGGCCGAAAAGGCGGCGGACCTCGTCAAGGCGCTGTTCAAGATGGGCATGATGGTCACCATCAACCAGACCATCGACCAGGATACCGCCGAACTGCTGGTCACCGAATTCGGCCACAACATCCAGCGCGTCAACGAAAGCGATGTCGATATCGATACCGCCGCCGACGTCGATGCGGATGAAACGCTGAAGACGCGCCCGCCCGTGGTGGCCATCATGGGCCACGTCGATCACGGCAAGACCTCGCTGCTTGACGCGCTGCGCGGAACCGACGTGGTGCGCGGCGAAGCCGGCGGCATCACGCAGCACATCGGGGCCTATCAGATCAAGACCAAGGGGGGCGACTATGTCACCTTCCTCGATACGCCGGGCCACGAAGCCTTCACCGAAATGCGGATGCGCGGCGCCAACGTCACCGATATCGTCATCCTCGTGGTGGCGGGCGACGACGGGCTGATGCCGCAGACGATCGAGGCGATCAACCACACCAAGGCGGCCGGCGTGCCGATGATCGTGGCGATCACCAAGAGCGACAAGCCGGAATTCAATCCGCAGAAGATCCGCGAACGCCTGCTCGAGCACGAAATCATCGTCGAAGAGATGTCGGGCGACGTGCAGGACGTGGAAGTTTCCGCCAAGACCGGCGCCGGGCTGGACGAGCTGATCGAGAAGATCCTGCTCCAGGCGGAACTGATGGAGCTGAAAGCCAACCCCGATCGCGCGGCGGAAGCCACTGTGATCGAGGCCAAGCTCGACAAGGGCAAGGGGCCGCTGGCCACCGTGCTGATCAACCGCGGCACGCTGCGGGTTGGCGACATCCTCGTCGTCGGCACCCAGTCCGGCCGCGTGCGTGCCATGCTGGACGACAAGGGCCGGCAGGTGAAGGCCGCGCCGCCCGCGCTGCCGGTGGAAGTGCTGGGAATCGGCGGCGTGCCGATGGCCGGCGATACGCTGACCGTGGTCGAGAATGAGGCCCGCGCTCGCGAAGTGGCCGCCTACCGTCAGGAAAAGGCGACCGCCAAGCGCACGACGACCGCCCCGTCCAGCATCGAGAACATGTTCTCCGCGCTCGCCGCGAAGAACACCGTGATCGAATACCCGCTGGTGGTGAAGGCGGACGTGCAGGGGTCCACCGAAGCGATCGTCAACGCGCTCAACCGTATCTCGACCGACGAGATCAAGGTGCGCATCCTCAATTCGGGCGTCGGCGCGATCACCGAAAGCGATGTCATGCTGGCGCAGGCCAGCGGGGCGCCGATCGTGGGCTTCAACGTCCGTCCGAACGCCAAGGCGCGCGAACTGATCGAACGCAACAAGGTGCGGCTGAAGTATCACGACGTGATCTACCAGCTGACCGACGACATCCGTTCGGAAATGGCCGGCGAGCTTGGACCCGAACGGATCGAAACCGTGGTCGGTCGCGCGGAGATCAAGGAAGTGTTCCCGGCGGGCAAGAAGGACAAGGCAGCCGGTCTGCTGGTTCTGGAAGGCTATATCCGCAAGGGCATCAACGCCCGTCTTACGCGCAACGACGTCATCGTCAGCAAGACCGTCATCGCATCGCTGCGCCGCTTCAAGGACGACGTGCCGGAAGTGCGCGCGGGGCTGGAATGCGGCGTGGTGCTGCAGGACACCAACGACATCAAGCCGGGCGACATGCTCGAAGTGTTCGAGGTGGAAGAGCGCGAACGCACGCTCTGATCCTTACCCGATCGACACACAAAACGCCGGAGCAGCCGAAGGGCCGCTCCGGCGTTTTTGTTTGGGGGGCTCGGCTTTGCGGGCACATGGCGTGGAGGCCCACCCCGTTACGACTAGCGCCGCCTGCGGCGACGCAAGTCTCACTCCCCTCCCGCTTGCGGGAGGGGCCGGGGGTGGGGCACGCCCCGCGATCCAATCCCCCCCAACGAAAGGCGATGATGTCGCCTTACCCTAGGCGTTCGTCATTGCGAGCGTAGCGAAACAATCCAGAGCGGCTTGAGGGTGACTCTGGATTGCTTCGTCGACTGCTTCTCCTCGCAATGACGATGGTGATTTTGCAAAAAACGTAAACGCCAAAAGAAAAGAGGCCCGCGTTGCCGCGAGCCTCTGTTTCTTTTCCGGTGAAGGCCGATCAGTCGTCGGACTTCAGGAACGCCGGCATGTGATCGGGGGCCGGGCCGTCGTCGCGATCGCGGCGCGGGCCGCGGTCGCCATCACGGCGGGGGCCGCGATCACCGCGACCGCCACGGTCGCCGCGCGGGCCACGGCGGTCACCACGGTCGCCACGATCACCGCGATCGCCACGCGGTTCGCGCGGTTCACGGGGCGGGCGGGTGTCTTCGAGTTCCGCGCCGGTTTCCTGATCGACCACGCGCATCGATAGGCGGACCTTGCCGCGCTGGTCGATTTCGAGAACCTTGACGAAGACGTCCTGGCCTTCCTTGACCACATCGGTCGGCTTCTCGACGCGCTCGTTCTTCATTTCGGAGACGTGGACGAGACCGTCCTTGCCGCCCATGAAGTTCACGAAAGCGCCGAAATCGACGATGTTGACGACCTTGCCCTTGTAGACCTTGCCCACTTCGGCCTCGGCCACGATGCCGATGATCCAGTTCTTGGCGGCCTCGATCTGCGACAGGTCGGACGAGCTGATCTTGATCAGGCCTTCGTCGTCGATGTCGACCTTGGCGCCGGTGGTGGCCACGATCTCGCGGATCACCTTGCCGCCGGTGCCGATCACGTCACGGATCTTCGACTTGTCGATCGAGATCGTTTCGATGCGCGGGGCATGGGCCGAAAGCTCGGTGCGGACTTCGCCCAGGGCCTTGGTCATTTCACCCAGGATGTGCGCGCGGCCTTCCTTGGCCTGCGCCAGCGCGGTCGCGAAGATTTCCTTCGTGATGCCGGCCACCTTGATGTCCATCTGCATCGTGGTGATGCCTTCGCTGGTGCCGGCCACCTTGAAGTCCATGTCGCCGAGATGGTCCTCGTCGCCCAGGATGTCCGAAAGGACCGCGAACTTGTCGCCTTCCAGGATCAGGCCCATCGCGATGCCCGAAACCGGGCGCACGATCGGGACGCCCGCGTCCATCATCGAAAGACAGCCGCCGCACACGGTCGCCATCGAGGACGAACCGTTCGATTCCGTGACGTCCGACAGGACGCGGATCGTGTAGGGGAAGTCTTCCTTCGACGGCAGCACCGGGTGCAGCGCGCGCCATGCCAGCTTGCCGTGGCCCACTTCGCGGCGGCCCGGGGCGCCGAAGCGGCCCACTTCGCCGACCGAATAGGGCGGGAAGTTGTAGTGCAGCATGAAGCTTTCGTAGCGCAGGCCGTCGAGGCCGTCGATCATCTGCTCGGCGTCCTTGGTGCCCAGCGTGGTGGTGCAGATCGTCTGCGTTTCACCGCGCGTGAACAGCGCCGAACCGTGCGTGCGCGGCAGGAAGCCGACGATGCTTTCGATCGGGCGGACCTGCGTGACCGTGCGGCCGTCGATGCGCTGGCCGTCCTTGAGGATGGCGGTGCGCACGATGTCGGCCTCGACCTTCTTCAGGGTCTTGATCGCGACCATCTGGGTCTGCGGGGTCTCGTCGGAGAAGGCTTCCTTCGCCTTGGCGCGGGCTGCGTTGAGCGCGTCCGAGCGGGCCGACTTGTTGGTCAGCTTGTAGGCGGCGGCGATATCCTTGCCGACCAGGCTCTTGAGCTTCTTCTTGATGTCCGCGGTGTTGTCGGTGAGATCGATTTCCCACGGATCCTTCGCGGCCTTTTCGGCCAGCTCAATGATCGCAGCGACGACCTTGCGGCTTTCGTCATGGGCGAACATGACCGCGCCGAGCATTTCGTCCTCGGTCAGTTCCTTGGCTTCCGATTCCACCATCATCACGGCGGTATCGGTAGCGGCGACGACCAGATCGAGGCGGCCTTCGGCGACTTCGGCTGAAGACGGGTTCAGCTGGTATTCGCCGTCCTTGAAGCCGACGCGCGCGGCGCCGATCGGCCCCATGAAGGGCACGCCCGAGATCGTGAGCGCGGCCGAAGCGGCGATCATCGCGACGATATCGGGTTCGGTCTCGCCGTCATAGCTCAGCACCTGGGCGATGACGTTGATTTCGTTGTAGAAGCCTTCGGGGAACAGCGGACGGACCGGGCGGTCGATCAGGCGGGAAACCAGCGTTTCCTTTTCCGTGGCGCCGCGTTCGCGCTTGAAGAAGCCACCGGGGATGCGGCCGGCGGCGGAATACTTTTCCTGGTAGTGGACGGTCAGCGGGAAGAAGTCCTGCCCTTCCTTCACCGACTTGGCGGCCGTGACCGCGCAGAGCACGACTGTTTCGCCATAGGTGGCGAGGACCGCGCCGTCAGCCTGACGGGCAATGCGGCCGGTTTCGAGGGTGAGGGTCTTTCCGCCCCACTCCAGCGATACGGTTTTGACGTCGAACATTTCGTTTCCTTCAGCCCGCGCGCCCTATTGCATCGCGGGGTTTGCTGCCGGGGAATCCCGTCCCGGTCCGGTGCGGGGCCATTGATCGTGCCCCAGAGGCCACTCGCCGGATTGCGAGCCAGGCCCAAAAGCAAAAGCGGCCCGCTAGGGGCCGCTCCGCTTGGTTACTTGCGCAGACCGAGCTTCTGGATCAGCGCGTTGTAGCGCTCGACATCCTTCTTCTTCAGGTAGTCGAGCAGGCTGCGGCGCTTGTTGACCATCTGCAGCAGGCCACGGCGGGAATGGTTGTCCTTGTGGTGGCTCTTGAAGTGTTCGGTCAGCGTCTGGATACGGCTGGTGAGGATCGCCACCTGGACTTCCGGCGAGCCGGTGTCGTTCGCCGCGCGGGCGTTGCTCTGGATGACTTCCTGCTTCTTTTCAGCGGTAATCGACATATTCTTACTCCGCGACATCCTTCAAAGGTTGAAACCCCGCACCACGATCAGGCTTCCGCCCGAAAGCTCCACCAGCGCGACCGGCACTCTGCCGTGGCGCGCCCAGTATAGCCCGTCGTGAAAGGGCAACCCGGCCAGAACGCGGCCCTGACGGACCGCTCTTGCCTGTTCCGGGTCAAGGTCAAGAGCCGGGATGTCGACCAGCCCTGCCTCCAGCGGCAAGATCACGTTCTCAAGTGGCGCGCCTTTACCCACATCGTTCAATTTGTCCAGCGAAATCGCGTGATCCAGCCCGAACGGGCCGGCGCGCAGGCGGCGCAGCATGGTGACGTGCCCGACCGTGCCGAGCGCCCGCGCGATATCGCGCGCGAGGCTGCGGATGTAGGTGCCCTTCGAGACGTGCGCAACGAGGGTGACCTCCTCGACCGGTTCCTCCCCGTGGGCGAGGATATCCAGCGCATGGACCGTTACCGCGCGCGCTTTCAGTTCCACCGCTTCGCCCGCGCGGGCGCGGTCGTAGGCGCGCTGGCCATCGACCATCAGCGCCGAATAGGCGGGCGGCACCTGCTCGATCGGGCCGGTGAAGCGCGGCAGGATGGCATGAAGGGCGGCGAGGGTAGGGCGCACCACGCTTTCGGCGATGACGCTACCTTCCAGGTCCAGCGTGTCGGTTTCGCTGCCGAAACGGATGGTGAAGGCATATTCCTTGCTGGCATCCAGCATCCGCCCGCACAGCTTGGTCGCTTCGCCCACCGCGATGGGCAGGATGCCCGAGGCGAGCGGATCGAGCGTGCCGCCATGGCCGACCTTCGCCTTGCCGAGCCCCGCCTGCCGCAGGTTGCGTTTTACCGCAGCCACGGCCTGGGTTGAACCCAGGCCGATCGGCTTGTCGAGGATGATCCACCCGTTCGTCATGGCCCGGCGCCATAGAGCGACCGGGCGGCGATGTCAGCCGCGATAGTTCCAGCGCGGAGCGATCAGGACTTGTGCGCAGCGTTCGCCGACTTCACCGGCGGGGCATCGACTTTGACGAAGCTCTGGATCGGATAGTGCTGGCCGCGCACCACGACATCGGCCCAGCGATCCAGCCGGTCGGTGCCGCTGTTCTGGATGCCGACCGCTTCCACGAAGGGCAAGTCGAACGCCGGCGTCATCAGCGTGGCGCGATACCATTGCCGGCCGCTGTCCTGAAAATAGATCACGCGGTCGCCGTCCGCGCGCCAATCCCGGATCGCGCCGTGGTTGATGAAGGGGACCGACGCCTCCTCGCTTGGCGCGGCCCGCGCCATCGCGGTCGAAGCGGCAACCGGGGATGCCACCATGGCCAGCGCAGCCAGAGGGGCGAGGAACAGTGCTTTGTTCTTCATGGCTTTTGCTCCATCGAGTTTATGCCCCCGACATGGCGCGGCTTCGCACCGGTTCAAGCTGCCGATACACTAGATTACACAACGTGACGTTAGGATGAATGCGGTGACCGGGCGGCGCTGCCGGAGCGGTGTCCTCTTTCTTGCTGTATGTGAATATCCTGCGCGGCCGGCACCATCGCCATCCTCGCGAGTTGTGATGCCGGGGCACGATTGCGTGCGCCAACCCATCATCACCGCATCGTCGCCGCAAGGCGTCGCCACAGCAGGGAAGGCATCGCCATGGCCAAGTCGCCTCGACCCCCTTCGGACCGTCGCCAAGCGGCCGGAGGCGAGACTCACCAGTGTGCGGAGGATCTGGATACCGCGGTTCTCACCACCAACCACGGCGTTCCCGTTTCCGACAACCAGAATTCGCTGAAGAGCGGATCGCGCGGGCCGACGCTGCTCGAAGACTTCGTGCTGCGCGAAAAGATCTTCCACTTCGATCACGAACGCATTCCCGAGCGCATCGTCCATGCGCGCGGCAGCGGCGCCCATGGCGTGTTCGAGGCGACCGACGACATTTCCGACCTGTCGAAGGCCGCCGTCTTTACCAAGGGCGAAAAGACCGAGGTGTTCGTGCGCTTTTCCACCGTCGCCGGCGGCGCCGGGTCGGTCGATACGCCGCGCGACGTGCGTGGCTTCGCGGTCAAATTCTACACGCGGGAGGGCAACTGGGATCTGGTGGGCAACAACATTCCGGTGTTCTTCATCCAGGATGCGCTCAAGTTTCCCGACCTTGTCCATGCCGTGAAGATGGAGGCCGATCGCGGCTACCCGCAGGCCGCCAGCGCCCACGATACGTTCTGGGACTGGGCCTCGCTGATGCCGGAGACGACCCACATGCTGTTGTGGGCGATGTCGGATCGCACCCTGCCGCGCGCGTTCCGGACGATGGAAGGGTTCGGCGTCCACACTTTCAAGCTCGTCAACGCGAAGGGAGAGGCGAGCTTCGTCAAGTTCCACTGGAAGCCACGGCTCGGCCTGCAATCGACGATCTGGGACGAGGCGCTCAAGCTGCAGGCGGCGGACAACGACTACCAGCGCCGCGACCTGTTCGAAGCCATCGACACTGGCAATTTTCCGCAGTGGGACCTGGGCATACAGGTGTTCGACCAGGCTTTTGCGGAGGCGCAGCCCTATGACGTGCTGGATGCGACCAAGCTCGTTCCCGAAGAGGACGTGCCCGTCCGCATCATCGGCACGCTGACGCTGAACCGCAACGTCGACAATTTCTTCGCAGAGACGGAGCAGGTGGCCTTCCTGCCGTCGAACATCCCGCCGGGTATCGACTTTTCGAACGACCCGTTGTTGCAGGGGCGGCTGTTCTCCTATCTCGACACGCAGAATTCGCGTCTGGGTACGACAAATTTCCACCAGATTCCCGTCAATGCGCCGCGCTGTCCGTTCGGCAATTTCCAGCGCGACGGCAAGATGCAGACCATGGTGCCCAAGGGCCGCGCCAATTACGAACCGAACAGCCTGGTCGCCCATGGAGAGGAAGGCGGCCCGCGCGAAAGCGCCTTGGCCGGGTTTGCCACTGTGGATGCCGCGACGGGAGCGGAAGAGAGCGGCGAAAAGCTGCGCGTCCGTTCGGAGACATTCGCCGATCACTACAGCCAGGCGCGCCTGTTCTATCGCTCGCAGACGCCCAGCGAGCAGGCGCATATCGCCTCGGCCTTCGTGTTCGAACTCTCGAAAGTCGGCCTGCTCGATCAGGTGCCGCCGCGCATGGTGGCGAACCTGCGCAATGTCGACGAGGACCTTGCCCGGCGCGTTGCCAACGGGCTTGGCATCCCGCTCCCGCCCAAGACACGGGCGGCGAAGGAGCCGATCGACATGCCGCCATCCGATGCGCTGTCGATCCACAAGAACATGAAGGAGACGCTGGAAGGCCGCGCGGTCGGCATTCTCATAGCCGATGGCACCGATGCCGCCGTACTCGACGCGGTGATCGGCGCGGTCAGGAAGGCCAAGGGCAAGGCCGTGATCGTCGCGCCCAAGGTGGGCGGGGCAAAGCTGAGCGATGGATCGGTGCGCAAGGCCGACGGCCAGCTTGCCGGATCGCCAAGCCAGCTCTTCGACGCTGTCGCCATCGTGTTGTCGGACGATGGCTGCGCGGCGCTCCTGAAGGAAGCGGCGGCCGTGCAGTTCGTGATGGACGCTTTCGGGCATTTGAAGGCGATCGGCTACAGCGACGCGGCGAAGCCTTTGCTGGACAAGGCTGGCGTCGCGCCTGACGCAGGCGTCACCGGCCTTGGCAAGCCGTTCGTCGCAGCGGCCGCGCGCCGGTTCTACGATCGCGAGCCGAACGTGCGCACCCTGGCATGAAACTGCCGGCGCTGCAGGACGGGGACGCGCTTCGGGAAGTCGGCGCGGCGTCGATCGCGCTGATCGGCGCGGGGCCGACTTCCATCTATACGCTCCAGGCCCTGCTGGCGCGGGCGGCTGGCCCGCTCTCGATCACGATCTTCGAAGAGCAGGCGCGGGCCGGGCTGGGAACGCCTTACCGGCCCGGCTGGAACGATCCGGCAATGCTCGCCAACATCGCCAGCATCGAGCTTCCGCCCGTCGGGATGACGCTGGTGGAGTGGCTGGCGCGGCAGGCGCCCGAGCGGCTCGCGGGATACAACATCGATCCGGACGGCATCGACGAACGCACCTTCTACCCCCGCGTCGTGCTCGGGCATTACTTGCGCGACCGGTTCGAGGCGCTGGTCGCCGAGGGGCGTGCGGCTGGCCATGCGATCGACGTTCGTGTCCGGTCGCGGGTGACGGACATAGCGGCGGAAGGGGACGGCCTGTGCCTTTCCGTGCAGCCGCGCGGCGGCCCGGCCTACCAGGCACGGTTCGGGCAGCTTGTGATCGCGACCGGGCATGAATGGCCGGAGGAACCGGAGGTTCGGCCGGGCTACTTCGCCAGCCCGTGGCCGGCCAGTGCGCTTAAGCGCATCCCGGCCGGGCCGGTCGGCATTCGCGGAACATCGCTCAGCGCGATCGACGCGGCGGTCGCGCTGGCGGTTCACCACGGCGCGTTCGTGATCGCCGCCGGCGAGGACGCAGGCGAGCCGGCGCCGGGGGAGAGCGCATCGGCGGAGGATCAGGCGCTTCACTGGAAGCCGCAGGCCGGCGGCGCCGCGCTGCATATCACGATGATGTCGCGCAAGGGCTTGATGCCGGAGGCGGATTTCTTTTGTCCCATCCCGCATGAACCGTTGACCATTTTCACCGAGGAGGCCGTGCAGGGTCTGATCGAAGCGGGCGAAACTGGCCTGCTCGATCGCACCTACGGGCTGTTCGAGGAACAATTGCGACTTGTCGATCCGGACTATGCCGACAAGATCGGGAGGGATTCCTCCGTCGAGGCGTTCGGCGAGCGCTATTTCGCCGAGCGTCTCGCCGCCGATCCCTTCGCGTGGGCGCAGGCCAATCTCGACGAGGCGCGAAAGAATTTCGAAACCGGGACCACCGTTCCGTGGCGCTATGCCATCCTGAGGGCGCACGAGGTGTTCGCGCGGATCGTGCCGCACCTCGATGAAGCGGATCATGCCCGCTTTTCCGAGCATCTTCAGCCGATCTTCACGGACAATTACGCAACCGTGCCTCACGCATCGATCGAGCGCCTCCTGGCGCTGCATCGCGCCGGTGCCCTGACCATCCTGGCGGTGGGCGACGATGCCAGGCTCGATACGCATTCGGACGCGTCGGGTGCGACCATGTCGTTCGACGGCCATCAGCATCATTTTCCCGCGTTCATCGACGCTACGGGCCAGCGGCCGCTGGAAGCGGCGGCGTTCCCGTTCCAGACCCTGCTCGATCAGGGCGTTGTGCAGGATGCGGGGGAAATCGGGGCCGGATACCGCGGGATCGTGATCGACGATGACTTTCGGCCTGTCTCGGAGCAGCCGGTTGCCCGGCGCATCCATCTGCTGAGCCTGCCATTCATTCTGGGGCGGCATCCCTTCATCCAGGGCCTGACCAGCTGCCACGAAATGGGGGAGGCCGTCGGCGCGCAGTTGGCCGACCGGGCGGCCATGGCCACTGCAGCGCCCTAGTTCATTTCCGGCCCGGCCACGGCCTGCGCAATGGCCTGATACCCGTTTCCGAGCCACTGCACCGGGGGCAGGATCAGGCGATCGACGATATGCAGGTTCGGCGCGATCTGCGGCAGCACGAACAGCAGCAGGATCATGATCGGCAATCCGTAAGGCCGCATCCGCGCATAGGCCATGGCCGCGCGATCGGGCAGCAGCCCCTCGACGATATGGGAGCCATCGAAGGGCGGCACCGGCAGCAGGTTGAACACCGCCAGGAAGATGTTCAGCGCGATGAAGTTCTGGAGATTGGCGGCGAGGAACAACAAGGCCGTTCCAGGTTGCGCCGCATCCGTGGTGAAACGGGCGAGCAGGCCAAGGCCGATCGCTCCCAGCAAGGCGAGCACGAGATTGGTGCCGGGGCCTGCCGCCGCCACGATCATCATGTCGCGGCGCGGGTCGCGCAGGCGCCGGGCGTCGACCGGCACCGGCTTGGCCCAGCCGAACACCGGCGCCTTGATCAGCGCCAGAAAGCCCGGAAGAATCACCGTGCCCATGGGATCGACATGGCGCAGGGGATTGAGGCTCAGCCGGCGTTGTTCGCGCGCGGTCGGGTCGCCCAGCAGACCGGCGACCCAGCCGTGCGCCACTTCGTGAAACACGATAGCCAGCACCAGCGGCACGATCAGTGTCGCCGCTTGCCACATCGTATCGCTCATGGATGCAAAGCCTCGCTGAAATGGCGCCGGCAGAGCGCGACATAGCGGTCGTTCCCGCCGATCTCGGTTTGCGCGCCGGCCCTGACCGCCGCGCCGTCGCTGTCGACGCGCAGGTTCATCGTGGCCTTGCGACCGCAATGGCAGACGGCCTTCAGTTCGACCAGCGCATCGGCAATGCCCAGCAGCGCGGCCGAACCGGGGAACAGCTCGCCCCGGAAATCGGTGCGCAGGCCATAGCAGAGAACGGGGATACCGGCCTCGTCCGCCACGCGCGCCAGCTGCCACACTTGCGGCCCGGAAAGGAACTGCGCTTCGTCGATCAGCACGCACGACAGCGGCTGCACCGCGTGGGCGGCGGTCACGCGCGCCCACAGGTCGGTGCCCTCGTCGAACAGGTGCGCGTCCGCCTCCAGCCCGATGCGGCTGGCGATCGGCTTGCGCTGCCAGCGATCATCCACCGCCGCCGTCCACAACATGGTCGCCATGCCGCGTTCGCGGTAGTTGAAATCGGCCTGCAGCAGCGTGGTCGATTTCCCCGCGTTCATGCTGGCGTAGTAGAAATAGAGCTTGGCCATGCGTGGCGGCGATCAGCCGGCGTCGTCTTCGGGATCGCCGTCCAGATCGCGGGTTACGCGCGGGTCGGCCAGCAGCGCATCGATCCGGCTCGCCTCTTCGAAGCTTTCGTCGGGCAGGAACTTGATCTTTGCCGCGTACTTGAGCTTCAGGCGGCTCGCCACTTCCTTCTGGAAGAAAGCCGTATTGGTACGCAGCGCCTTGATGACGTCCGCCTCGTCCGTTCCGAGCAGCGATTTCACGAAGACGGTGGCGTGGCGCAGGTCGGGCGACATGCGGACTTCGGTGACCGAGACGGTATGCGCGGTCAGCACGTCGTCATGCACCTGCTGGCGCGTGAGCAGTTCGGACAGGATGTGCCGGACCTGTTCGCCCACCTTGAGAAGCCGGACGCTGCGGTTTTCGGGCGTGGAAGTGTTCAAGCGTGCCAAGGCGGTGTCTGTCTTTCAATCCATCTTCGCCGGGATGCGGGCCAGTGAACGCGCGTTGCGTGCCGTTCCCCGGCATCCCGGCCGTTTTCCATGAAGGCGCCGACGAACGAGTTGTCCGTCATGCCATCGACGGTTCCGATATAGAGAGAGCGGCCGCTTATTGCGAGCCCTTCGGCGCGCCATGCCGCACGCCCGTTTCCGCGGTGCCCGGCGTTTGTAACAAACAGAGAAATTTCTGCGACATTTTCTGACGGTTGGTGACGGACCTTGTCGCAGGGGCTGAGCGTTTCTTCCGCAACCACGCAGGAGACCGCATCATGAAGAAGATTGTTTTCACCGCCATCGCCCTGGCCATGGTCATTCCGGCAGCGACGCCCGCTCTGGCCGATCCGCCCCGTCATCAAAATGGCCGGCATGACAACGATCGGCGCGATTTCCGCCATGACGACCACCGCGCGGGACCGGGCTATTCGCGGTATCAGCCCAATCCGTTCCGCAAGGGGCAGCGTTTTGAACAGCGCCGCGCGCCGAACTACCGCGTGATCGATTATCGCCGCTACCACCGCCTGCACGCGCCGCCGCGCGGCTATCGCTGGGTCCAGTCGGGCGGGGATGCCCTGCTGGTCGGCATCGCGACCGGCGTGATCGCCTCGGTGGTGGCAGGTACGTTCAACTGACGATTGCCGCCCGTCACGTTTCGGGAATGGGTAGCTTTGATCGCTTTTTGCGATGAAAGTTACCCAATAAATCAATTTTGCGATTTTGGTGTTCCGCGAGACAGTTTCCCCAGGCACGCAACAGGGGAACTGGATCGCGCAGGGTTAAGCCCTGCGCGGACGCCTGAAAGGAAACAGGGCAAGCATCGGCACCGACGCGCGGGGGTGTTCCTGCGCGGCAGGTCGCCTACGCCTTGCTCACGCGTTTTCCACCTCCTGTCCGCCGTGCCTCTCGGGTTGCATGAGAGAGGAGACGAGGACATGCGACGTACTTCGATTTCGATGATCGCCATGCTGGCGGTGGCCGTCACGCCGATGGCCGGGGTGGCCCATGCCGAAGATGCGGCGGTGGTGAACAAACCGACCACCAACAAGGATTGGTGGCCCCAGCTTCTCGATCTGCGGCCGCTGCGCCAGCATGCCGATGCAGCCAACCCCTATGGCGCGGATTTCGACTATGCGAAGGAATTCGCCACGCTCGATATCGCCGCCGTGAAGAAGGATATCGACAAGGCGCTGACCACGTCGCAACCGTGGTGGCCGGCCGACTACGGCAACTACGGGCCGTTCTTCATCCGCATGGCCTGGCACAGTGCCGGCACCTATCGCACGATCGACGGTCGTGGCGGCGGCGGGGGCGGAGAACAGCGGTTCGAACCCCTCAACTCCTGGCCCGACAACGTCAGCCTCGATAAGGCGCGCCGCCTGCTGTGGCCGATCAAGCAGAAGTATGGCCGCAAGATATCGTGGGGCGATCTCATGGTTCTGGCGGGCAACGTCGCGCTGGAGAACATGGGCTTCAAGACGATCGGCTTCGGCGGCGGGCGCGTGGATTCGTGGGAACCGGACCTGGTGTACTGGGGATCGGAAAAGAAGTGGCTCGGCAGTTCCGAACGCTTTTCAGGCGGCCGCAAGCTCAACGGGCCGCTTGCCGCCACGCAGATGGGTCTCATCTACGTGAATCCGGAAGGGCCGAACGGTAATCCGGACCCGATCGCCGCCGCCGCCGACATCCGCGAGGCGTTCGGCCGGATGGCGATGAATGACGAGGAAATCGTTGCGCTTATCGCCGGCGGCCACACCTTCGGCAAGGCCCACGGGGCACATGCGCCGGACAAGTGCGTCGGCCCCGATCCGTCCGCCGCGCCGATCGAGCAGCAGGGCCTTGGCTGGGCCAACACGTGCGGCAAGGGCAACGCCGAAGACACCGTTTCCAGCGGCCTGGAAGGCGCGTGGTCGGCCAATCCGATTGCGTTCACCACGCAGTACCTCGACAACCTGTTTGCCTTCGACTGGGTGCAGACCAAGAGCCCGGCCGGCGCGACCCAGTGGATACCCAGCGACAAGAACGCCGCGAATCTTGTGCCGGACGCGCACCTGCCCGATGTGCGCCACGCGCCCATCATGTTCACGACCGACCTTTCGCTGAAACAGGACCCGGCGTTCCGCGCCATCGCGCTGCGCTTCCAGAAGAACCCGCAGGAGTTTGCGGACGCTTTCGCCCGCGCCTGGTTCAAGCTGACGCACCGCGATATGGGGCCGCGCGCCCGCTATCTGGGCAACGATGTGCCGAAGCAGGCCTTCACCTGGCAGGACCCGCTGCCTGTGGCGGACTATGCGATGATCAATGGGCAGGATGAAGCGCAGCTCAAGTCCAGAATCCTCGCGTCCGGCCTGACCGGACCCGAACTGATCCGCACGGCCTGGGCTTCGGCCTCGACGTTCCGGGGTACGGACATGCGCGGGGGGGGCAACGGCGCGCGCATCCGTCTTGCCCCGCAGAAGGACTGGGCCGCGAACAACCCGGCCGAACTGGCGAAAGTGCTGGCGGCGCTGGGCAAGGTGCAGGCCGATTTCAACAAGGCGGCGCCGGGCGGCCGCAAGGTGTCGCTGGCCGATCTGATCGTGCTGGGCGGCAGCGCGGCGGTGGAGCAGGCGGCCGGGAAGGCGGGATATGCCGTTGCCGTGCCGTTCAGGGCCGGACGGGTCGACGCCACGCAGGCGCAGACCGATGCGGCCTCGTTCGCGGTGCTGGAGCCGAAGGCCGACGGGTTCCGCAACTACTACGATCGGGCGGCTTATCTGGCGCCGGCGGAAGCGCTGGTGGACAAGGCCAACACGCTGGGCCTGACCGTGCCG
Organism: Novosphingobium sp. LASN5T; assembly: GCF_003856955.1. Taxonomy (NCBI): domain Bacteria; kingdom Pseudomonadati; phylum Pseudomonadota; class Alphaproteobacteria; order Sphingomonadales; family Sphingomonadaceae; genus Novosphingobium; species Novosphingobium sp. LASN5T. Next base: position 115,407 of record NZ_RQSI01000012.1, on the reverse strand, counting down.
GAAATGACGGTGCTGCTGGGTGGCTTGCGTGTGCTGGATGCCAATGCCGCGGGATCGCGCAACGGCGTGTTCACCACCCGTCCCGGCCAGCTGACCAACGACTTCTTCGTGAACCTGCTCGATATGGCCACGGTCTGGTCGAAGTCGGCCGCCGATGTGGGCCTCTATGAAGGCAAGGACCGCACGAGCGGGCAGGTGAAGTGGAAGGCGACGCCGGTGGACCTGATCTTCGGGTCCAATTCGGAACTGCGGGCGGTGTCCGAGGCCTATGCTTCCGATGACGCGCGCGAACAGTTCGTCAAGGACTTCGCCGCCGCGTGGGCCAAGGTGATGAACGCCGACCGGTTCTGACGGCAAGCGCGATCACATGCGGAAAGGCCGCGCTTCCGGTGCGAAGCGCGGCCTTTCTGTCATTCGTCGAACCCCACGAAAGTTGCCGCCTCGGCCACCGACTTGCGCTTCGAGACCACGGCGTTGGCGGGGAAGCTCTCGTCCGGCCAGCCCATCGCCACGCAGATCATGATGACCTGATCGTCGGCGATCTTCGCGTGTTCGCGCACGACCGGGCTTTGCATGATGCCCTGGCTGTTGATCACGCAGCCCAGCCCGCGCGACCAGGCCGCGTTGACCAGCGCCGTCGTTACTGCGCCGCAATCGAACGGGGCGATATCGCCGCCGAACAGCGCGCGGTCATACGTGACGACGATGGACACCGGCGCGTCGAACTGGCGGAAGCCGCGCAGCACCCAGTCCAGCCGTTTTTCCTTGTCCTCGCGCGCGATACCCATGGCGCCGAACAGTTGCTTGGCGATTTCCACCTGCCGTTCGCGGTGCGCGCCTTCATAAACCTCGAACTTGCGGAACTCCCGGCTTTCGGGAACGCCTTCCAGATTGCGGCGGGTGTTTTCCGCGCGGATGCGGTCGAGCGGGGCGCCGGTCACGACCGTGAAATTCCACGGTTGCGTGTTGAGCGAGGAGGGTGCGCGGATCGCCAGCGCCAGGATTTCCTCGATCAGTTCGCGCGGAACCGGTTTCTTCAGAAAGCCGCGAATGCTGCGGCGGCCATAGACGACCTCGTCGTAGCCAGGCCCGTTAAGTGTTGTCACTGTCCTCTCCCACCGACCGTTTAACCGCATGATTAAACGGTCGGTGGCGGAGAGCAAGAGAGAGGATCAGGCGGCCTTGCGCTTTTCGAGGTCGAGGCGGCCCCAGATTTCGACCAGCGCATCGGTCAGGTCTTGCATCATCGCTTCGGTGTGCGCCGGCCCGGGGGTGAAGCGCAGGCGTTCGGTGCCGCGTGGCACGGTCGGGAAATTGATCGGCTGCACATAGACGCCGTATTCGGCGAGCAGGATGTCGCTGACCTTCTTCGCGCGCACCGGATCGCCGACCATCAGCGGAACGATGTGCGTGGAGGACGGCATGACCGGAAGACCGGCTTCGGCGAACAGGCGCTTGAGCGTGGCGGCCGACGCCTGCTGCGCCTCGCGCTCGACGCTCGACGCCTTGAGATGCCGCACCGCCGCCAGCACGCCGGCGACCAGCACCGGGGAGAGCGAGGTGGTGAAGATGAAGCCCGGCGCGTAGGAACGGATCACGTCGATGATCCGCGTATCGGCCGCGATATAGCCACCCATCACGCCGAAGGCCTTGCCCAGTGTGCCCTCGATGATGTCGATCCGGCTGGCCGCCTCGTCCCGCTCCGAAATGCCGCCGCCGCGTGCGCCATACATGCCCACGGCGTGGACTTCGTCGATGTAGGTGAGGGCGTTGTACTTTTCGGCAAGGTCGCAGATCGCGTGGATCGGCGCGATGTCGGCGTCCATCGAATAGACGCTTTCGAACGCGATCAGCTTGGGCAGCGCCGGATCGGTTTCGGCGAGCAGTTCTTCAAGGTGCTCGACGTCATTGTGACGGAACACCTTCTTCTCGCAGCCCGAATTGCGGATGCCCGCGATCATGCTGGCGTGGTTCAGATCGTCCGAGAAGATCACGCAGCCCGGCAGGATTTTGGCGAGCGTGGACAGCGTGGCATCGTTCGAGACATAGCCCGAGGTGAACAGCAGCGCGCCGTCCTTGCCGTGCAGGTCGGCCAGTTCGCGCTCCAGCTCGATGTGGTAGTGCGTGTTGCCGCCGATGTTGCGCGTGCCGCCGGAACCGGCGCCCACGTCATGCAGCGCTTCTTCCATCGCCGCGATCACCTTGGGATGCTGGCCCATGGCGAGATAGTCGTTGGAACACCACACCGTGATCGGCTTCGGGCCGTTGTGGCCGGCAAAGCAGCGGGCGTTGGGGTAAGCGCCCTTGTTACGGAGGATGTCGATGAAAACCCGGTAGCGGCCTTCGGAATGCAGACGGTCGATCGCCTGGTCGAAAACTTGATCGTAATTCACCCCGCCGCTCCTTGTGTCAGGCTCGAAAATGCCGGGCCATCGGCGAATGGCGCGGCTTGTACGCTTGTTGTTTGTGCTTGGCCAGCCGGTTTTCGCGCCTGCACCCGTGCGGGATCGCCGAAGCCGATATGGAAGGCACCGTCATTGCGCTGGCGCAAAAGCCAGTCGCGATCATGCTGAAAAGCGATGGTCAGGCCCGGCGTGCGCGCCTGCAGCGTGCGCAGGCCCTTGATCCAGCCGATCACCGCCCTGCGGTTCTCTGGAGCAAGCCAATCCGCGACAAGCCGCGAACGACCCCGTGTTTCGGACAGGTTCCGTTCCATCGAGGTCACGTCGCCAGGGAACAGATATTCGCGCCCGCTGGCTAGCGCCACGTAGATCAGTTGCGATCCCGGCGTGTGGCCCGGCATCGGCATGACTGCGACTCCGGGCGCGAGCGCCGTGGCGCCCTGCCGCTCGACCGGCGGCGGCAGGGCTTGCGCGCTCTTGCCCGCGCGGCCAAGCTCCGCCGCCAGCGGGAGATACTGCGTGCGAGGCAGGAACAGCTTCGCCGCGTTGTTGGCCATGCCGCGTGAAGCTGCAAAGCCGCCAATGTGATCGTAGTGTTCGTGCGTGAAGACGATGTGGTCAGCCGAGTCCATCGCGGCCTCGACGCGCTGCTGCGCGGCGGCGTCGTAGTCGGTCATGTCGAGCGTCCCGGCCTGTTCGCGCGTCAGACCGCTGTCGATCAGCACCGTCCCGCCGGGGCCGCGCACGCGGAACGCGACCGCCGCGATCCCCGCCTTGCCGAAACCGCCGCCCGCAACCAGCAGCGTGGCGGGCGAGGTGCCCTGCGCCACGATTTCCAGATCGATCGCATCCGGGCGCGGCCCTGGCATCGCAGCCGCTGCGCGACGCAGTGCGCCGATGTCGATCGGGCGTTCGGCGATGGGCCCGGTGCGGTTGTCGATCAGCAGCCAGTAGGCCGCGCCCACCACGGCGAGCAACAGGACAGCAGCGATCTTCCATCCCGTGCGCAAGAACCGTCCCCCCCTTGAAGCGCGCGCCTAAAGTATAGCAACGCGGCCCAGGCCATAGGCCGCCAGAGCGGGCCGCAGGCGTTCCACATCCTGCCCCCCGCGCGTGAACAGCGCAACGTCGTCCTGCTCGCGGTTCCAGGTCTGCCCTTCGGTCAATGCGGCGACCCGTCGGGCGATGCCGTCCGATCCATCGACGAACCGCACGTCTCCGCCGAAAGCGTGCGCCAGTTCCGGCTGCACCAGCGGGAAATGCGTGCAGGCCAGCACCACTGTATCGATCCGGTCGCCGCCGGGCATGGCGCGCAGCGCGGCGGCGGCGCGGGCATAGACCGCCGGATCGACCGGTTCGCCGCGCAATTGCGCTTCGGCCGCCTGCACCAGTTCCGGCGCGCCGTGGCGCAGCAGGGTCTTGCCCGCCGCGAATTCGGCTTCCAGCCGGTCGACATAGACCTGCCGGATCGTGGCTTCGGTGCCGAGCAGGCCGATCACGCCGGACCGTGTCATCGCCGCCGCCGGCTTGATCGCCGGCACGGTGCCCACGATCGGCACTTCCAGCACCTCGCGCACCGAAGCGAGCGCGATGGTGGAGGCGGTGTTGCAGGCGATGCAGACAAGGCGCGGGCGAAAGCGTTCGGTCATGCGGCCCAGCAGGCCGGAAACGCGCGCGGCGATCTGCGCCTCGGTCTTGGTGCCATAGGGCAGGCCGGCGTTGTCGGCGGCGTAGATCACCGGCGCATCGGGCAGGAGCGCGCGGATCTTGCGCAGCACCGAAAGCCCGCCCACGCCGGAATCGAACACCAGCAACGGCGCCGCGGCATCGACTTCGGCGGGTCTGGCCGGTTGCCTGGCCTGTATTGTCGCGCCTGTTGCTGTCACGCCTGTCGGGTTTCCTTTGCTGGCTCTGGTGCCTTCTATCGGTTTCCGAACTGAAAAGGAAAGACGCCCCTTTCCGAACCCGCGCGATGAATTGTAAGAGTGCCGTCGTGGATGCCCTGCTCGCCTCGCTCGCCGCCTATGCGCTCGGTTCAATTCCGTTCGGGCTGATTCTCACGCGCCTGGCCGGTGCGGGGGATCTGCGCAGCATCGGTTCGGGCAATATCGGCGCTACCAACGTGCTGCGCACCGGGAACAAGGGGCTGGCGGCGGGCACACTGCTGCTGGATCTGGCAAAGGGTGCGCTGGCCGTGCTTCTGGCCCGGCACGTCTGGCCCGGCACGGAAGCGCTGGCGGCGTTCTTCGCGGTGATCGGGCACTGCTTCCCCGTGTGGCTGCGGTTCAAGGGTGGCAAGGGCGTGGCCACGATGATGGGCATTTCGCTTGCGCTCGCCTGGCCGATCGGCCTTGCCTATGCGCTGGTGTGGCTGGGCGTGCTGTTCGCCTCGCGCATTTCCTCGCTGGGCGGCATGTGCGCCGCGCTGGCCGCCCCGCTGGCAGCGTTCGCGGCGGGCTATGGGCAGTACGCCCCCGTTCTCGCGGTGCTGGCGGTGATGATCCTGTGGCTGCACCGCGCCAATATAGCCCGGCTGCGCGCGGGCACGGAACCCCGGGTCGGTTCGGGGAGCGGCAGCGCCAAGTGAGCGCGCGCGGCGTGCCCGATCCTGCGCGGCCCGCCGATACCCCGTTCGCCCTTGCGCGTGAGGAGGCTTTCGCTCGAATCCGCCTGCTGCGCACGCCGCACATCGGGCCTGCCAGCTACTTTCATCTGCTGCGGCGGTATGGCAGCGCGGTGGCCGCCCTCGAAGCCGTACCCGAACTGGCGGCGCGCGGTGGCGGGCGCGTGGTCCCCGCGCCCGAAGATCGCATCAGCGCGGAGATCGCGCGGGTCCGCCAGCTGGGCGCGCGCTATGTCTTTCACGATTCCCCCGCCTATCCCGCGCTGCTTGCCGCGCTGGACAGCCCGCCGCCGATCCTGACCGTGCGCGGCGACGACGCGCTGTTGCGGCGCCCTTCGGTCGCCATCGTCGGCGCGCGCAATGCCTCGGCCGGCGCGGTCAAGCTGGCGCGCGATTTCGGCGCTGCGCTGGCGGGCGCTGGCTGCGCCGTGATTTCCGGCCTTGCGCGCGGGATCGATGCCGCGGCGCACCGGGGCGCGCTGGCCGCCATGGCCGACGGCGGCGGCACCGTGGGCGTCATCGCCAGCGGGATCGACATCGCCTATCCGCCCGAAAACGCCGCCTTGCAGGACGAGGTGGCGGAAAAGGGCCTGCTGATCGCCGAGATGCCGCCCGGCACCGAACCGCTCGCGCGCCATTTTCCGCACCGCAACCGCATCATCGCGGGCCTCGCCACAGGCACGCTGGTGGTGGAGGCCGCGCCGAAGTCCGGCTCGCTGATCACCGCGCGGCTGGCGGGGGAGGCGGGGCGCGAGGTCATGGCCATCCCCGGCTCCCCGCTCGATAGCCGCTCGCACGGCTGCAACCAGCTGATCCGGGACGGCGCGGTGCTGGTGCAGTCGCCGGAGGACGTGCTGGAATTGCTGCGGGACTTCGGCGGCGCGCCGCGATCGCTGCTGCGCGAGCCGGAAGCCCTTGCGCCATCCTTCCCGGAGGACGAAGCGCCCGCCGATATCGAGGCCCTGCTGGGCGCTGCTCCCGTCGCGGTCGACGAGCTGGTCCGGCAGAGCGGCGCATCGCCGGGCGCGGTGCAGATGGCGCTGATCGAGCTGGAAATCGCCGGACGGCTCGTGCGCCATGCCGCCGGCCGCGTTTCGCTGGTGTAAGCGGCAACAAGGGATTGAGGAGAGGTACGATGCAGGATCACCGTTTCGCACGCCGGATGTTCCGCTGGGCGGCGATCTACGGGATCGTGGTGCTCGCGCCGCTCTATCTCGCGCCGCTGCCCGAACGCGGCGCGGAAGTCTCTTTGGGTTTCATCGGGGTGGCGCTGGTGTTCCAGGCGGTGTTCTGGATCATTGGCGGTGATCCGGCGCGCTATCGGGCCTTAATGCCATGCGCGGTGGGGGAAAAGCTGGTGTTTGGCCTGCCGGCGCTGGCGCTGTTCGCGCAGGGGAGGGCCGTGCCGGCCGTGGCCGTGTTCGCGGCGATCGACGTGCTGCTCGGGCTTGGTTTCCTGCTGGCCTGGCGGAAGACGGCCTGATTTTCCGACCGCTGCTCTTACTTTTCGTGAAATCCGCTTGCGTGCGCTCCGTCCCATCGTAATGTTTCGCAACATAAACGGGTCGCGGAAGATTGTCGGGATGGGGGACTATCATGAATTTCCGCAATACGTTTGTGCTTGCCGTTGCGGCGGCAGGCTTCCTGATGACCGCGCCCACCGTTGCCTGGGCGGGAGATGACGCACCGGTAAAGGTACAGGGCAAGGATGCGGTGAAAGGCGCCTCGCAGGTCGCCATTGCCGCGTTCAACGTTGGCTTCATTTTCGAATCGACCGATCAGACCAAGGCCTCGGGCGGCCTGATGGGGGCGTTCGGAGGGGCGACCAAGGCCAAGAGTTCGCTCGTAGGCGTCACCCCGGCAATGATGCAGTCGATCGCCGACGCGGCCTACGCCGATTTCGTCGCAAAGCTGAATGCCGCCGGCCTGACGGTGCAGGACCCGGCCGCCGTCTTCGCTGCGCCGGCACTGGCCAACCCGCATGGACAGCAACCGCCGGTCGAAATCGGCATCCAGCTTGAAAAGGGCAGCAAGGGCAAGGCCACCTACATGAAGCCCACGGTGCTGCCCACGCTGATCCTGCTGCCGGGCGATTTCACCGGTAGCGGCATGTCCAGCATCGGCCTCAACATGTCAGCCGGGCAGGCCAGCGGCGCGCTGTCGAACTACGCCAAGGCGGCCGGCGTACCCGTGCTGGACGTGACCTACCTGATCGACTTTTCCGACCAGAAGCGGCCTGGCGCGTTCAGCTTCGGCGGGCTGGAGGTCAACGCCAACCTTTCCGTCACGCCAAGCTATTCGCGGATGACGGCGCTGGGGCCGAACGGCAAGACCGTAACGGTCACGCTCAACCGTGGCGTGTCGGTGGATGGAGATTTCGTTGACAAGCAGGATGCGTCCAGCAACCTCGACAAGACCACGCAGGCGGCGGCCAACGTCGGTGGCGGGGTAATGGCGGCGATGGGCTTCGGCGGGATGCGCTTCGGCAAGACGCGCAAGTTCGAGTTCACCGCCAAGCCTGGCAATTACGAACAGGGGGCGACCAAGGCGGCCGCGCTCGCGAACGACCAGATGGTGGGGCAGATCGTCTCTCTGCGCTAGGAATGGAAGGACGGGGTTGCATGGCGGACGGAGAACGGAAAGTCAGCGTAAGCGAGATCTTTTCCGAGTTCGGCGGCACCCTGACCCGCCATGCCCGCCTTTCGCTGCTTGCGGGGCTTGGCATCGTGGCGGTCACCTCGATCGTCGATGTCCTGCTCGGGGATAGCGGGGGGCAGTTTGGCGGTACGATCGCCTCGTTCCTGATCCAGTATCATCTGATGGAGCAGATGCTTGCAGCGGATGGGCTGCTGTCCCCTTCCGTCACGGGCAGACGCTATCTCTCGGTCGTCGGCGCCAGCATTCTCACCACACTGGGCATGATGCTGGGTTTCGCTCTGTTGATCGTTCCGGGCCTGCTGTTGCTGGCGCGCTGGTCGCTGACCTGGCCCTACATCATCGGCCAGGGAATGCGCGCGACCGAAGCGATGGGCGCAAGCTGGCGGCACACCCGCGCCTCGATGGTGTCGATCGCGCTGGTCTATGTGATCTGCCTGGTGTTGCTGGTGGTGCCGCTGGCGGGCGTGGGCGTTGCCCAAGGGCTGGCTTCCGCGCTGTCCGGTCCGTCGATCACCGCAGGAGTCGGAGGGACCATTCTCGGCAACGCGGTGGCCGCGCTGATGGCGGTGGGCGGAACCGCGTTGACGCTCGCGCTCTACCGGCTGCTTGGCCATTCGGACAACCGGCTGGCCGAGGTGTTCGGGTGACGCCTTTGTTCGTGACGATCAAGGCAGTGGGATGATCGGCGCAAGGCAAGGCTTGACGATCGGCGTGCGGCATCGCCACCCTCGCGCGTACACATACGCGTAAGGTCACGATATACCCGCCATGCAGCTTGTTATTGTTGAATCGCCGGCCAAGGCCAAAACCATCGAGAAGTACCTTGGCCCCGGCTACAAGGTTCTCGCCTCCTACGGTCACGTCCGCGACCTGCCCGTGAAGGACGGCTCCGTCCGCCCGGACGAAGACTTCGCGATGGACTGGGAGCTTTACGGCGACAAGCAATCGCGCGTGAAGGCGATCACCGATGCCGCGAAGGAAGCCGACCGCCTGATTCTCGCCACCGACCCCGATCGCGAGGGTGAGGCGATTTCCTGGCACGTCCGCGAACTGCTGTCGATGCGGCGCGCCCTGCCCAAGGAGGTGGAGCGAGTCACCTTCAACGCCATCACCAAGGCCACCGTGACCGAGGCGATGCAGCACCCGCGCGCGCTCGATCAGGACCTGATCGATGCCTATCTGGCCCGCCGCGCCCTGGATTACCTGTTCGGCTTCACGCTCTCGCCCGTGCTGTGGCGCAAGCTGCCGGGCGCCAAGTCCGCCGGCCGCGTACAGTCGGTGGCGCTGCGGCTGATCGTGGAGCGCGAGCGCGAGATCGAATCGTTCCGCGCGCAGGAATACTGGTCGGTCGTCGCGCGGCTGGAGCAGGGCGGCACCGAGTTCCAGGCCCGGCTGGTGCGGTTCGACGGCGAAAAGCTCGATCGCCTGAGTCTGGGCGACGAAGGCGTGGCGATGCGCGCCAAGGCGGCGGTCGAAGGCGCCACGTTCCGCGTCGAGGAGGTCGAGACCAAGCCCGCCCGGCGCAATCCCTATCCGCCGTTCACCACCTCCACGCTGCAGCAGGAAGCGGCGCGCAAGCTGGGCTTTTCGGCCAGCCACACCATGCGCGTGGCGCAGACGCTCTACGAAGCCGGCGCGATCACCTATATGCGTACCGACGGCGTGCAGATGGACCCCAGCGCCATCAGCATGGCGCGCAAGGCGATCTCGGACCGCTATGACGGGCATTCCCTGCCCGAAAAGCCCCGGCACTACGAAACCAAGGCCAAGAACGCGCAGGAAGCGCACGAGGCGATCCGCCCCACCGACTTTGCCAAGGATCGCTATGGCTCGGGCGATGAGGCGCGGCTCTACGATCTGATCTGGAAGCGCGCGATCGCCAGCCAGATGGCTTCGGCCAGCCTCGAACGCACCACGGTGACGCTGCGCGAGGGCACCGGGCGACACGAATTGCGCGCCACCGGGCAGGTGGTGAAGTTCCCCGGCTTCCTGGCCGTGTACGAGGAAGGGCGCGACCAGAAGCAGGATGCGGAGGACGACGATTCCGGCCTGCTGCCCATGATGAACAAGGGCGATACCCCGGCCAAGCGCGGGGTGGACGCCACCCAGCACTTCACGCAGCCGCCGCCGCGCTATTCGGAAGCCAGCCTCGTCAAGCGGCTGGAGGAACTCGGCATCGGTCGTCCTTCCACGTATGCCGCCACGTTGCAGGTGCTCAAGGACCGCAACTACGTGCGCACCGAGAAGAACCGTTTCTTCGCCGAGGAATCGGGACGGATGCTGACGGCGTTCCTCGAACGCTTCTTCGATCGCTACGTCGCCTACGATTTCACCGCCGGCATGGAGGACGAACTCGACGACGTTTCCGGCGGCCGCGCGGCATGGAAGCAGGTGCTGGCCGCGTTCTGGCGCGATTTCAAACCGAAGTCCGACGAGGTGATGGAGAAGAAGCCGAGCGAGGTGACCGCCGCGCTCGACGAATTCCTGGAGGACTATCTGTTCCCGCCCAAGGCGGACGGCACCGATCCGCGCCTGTGCCCCAAGTGCGGGGAAGGGCGCCTGTCTTTGCGCGGCGGGCGCTATGGCGCGTTCATCGCCTGCTCGAACTATCCGGAATGCAAGTTCACCCGTAAGTTCGCGCAGCCCGGCGGGGCCGACGGCGAAGGCGGGGACGAGGATGGCGCGCTGGGCAAAGACCCGGCCACCGGTCTGGAGGTGGTGCGCCGGTCGGGCCGGTTCGGCCCCTACATCCAGCTCGGCGAAGGCAAGGAAGCCAAGCGCGCCTCGATCCCCAAGGACATTCCCGAACTCGATCTGGAATGGGCGCTGAAGCTGCTCAGCCTCCCGCGCGAGATCGGGGCGCATCCGGAAAGCGGCAAGCCGATCACGGCCAGCATCGGGCGCTATGGCCCCTATCTGGCGCATGACGGCAAGTATGCGCGGCTGCGCTCGACCGCCGAAGTGTTCGAAACGGGCATGAACGCGGCCGTGGTCAAGCTGGCCGAAGCCGCCAACGGCGCCGCCGCGCGGGGATCGCGCGCGCCGGCCGAACCGCTCAAGACCTTCGGGCCGCACCCGACTTCGGGCGGCGAGATCAAGCTGATGGCGGGGCGCTATGGCCCTTACGTCACCGACGGCACCACCAACGCCACGCTCCCGCGCGACAAGCAGCCCGAAGCGCTGACGCTGGAGGAAGCGATCGCCCTGATCGACGAACGCGCCGCCAAGGGGCCGGCCAAGGGCAAGAAGAAGGCTCCGGCGAAAAGGGCGGCACCGAAGAAAGCGGCGCCCAAGAAGGCGGCTGGCGAGAATAAAGCCGCGGCAAAGAAGCCCGCGGCGAAGAAGGCCGCTGCCGAATAGGCGGGGCAGGTCCTGGCGCGCCGGTCAATTGATGATCGGCGCGTGGTCCTCCTCCAGCGTGGCCGCCACGTTCGCCTGGACGGTGCCGGGGCGGGCGTTCTGCGCCAGCCAGGTGCGGAAATCGTGCAACTCGGCGGGCTTGATGCGTCCCAGCTTGTAGGCCCGGGCGATGGCCAGTGCGGCCTGATCGTTCCCCTGCCGCGCGGCCTGGATGTACCAGTCGAGCAGATTGTCGTGCAGCGGCATGTACGGATGCCGATCGCCTTCGCTCGCCACGAGAAACTGGCCGCGTTCGGACCCGCGCCTGGCCGCTTCGCGATACCAGTGCGTTTCGCGGCCGAACGTATCGATGCGGTCCCACGCGCGGTTGGGATGCGTGGTGGCGGCGCGGTAGAAATCGCCGAGGAAAAGCGCTGCCTGAGTGCTGCCGGCGTCGGCTGCCTTGACCACGCAGGTTCCGGCCGGTGCTTCCTCTATCGGCCTGCCTTGCACCAGCATGGCTTCCGAAAGGCCAGCCGTGGGGCAGGCGGCAAAGGCCCGGTCAGCTTGGGCTTTGCGGCCCGCGCTGGTGTCTCCGCCGTGTTCAGGTGCGCAGGACGTCAACGCGATGCAGGCCATCGCCAAGGGCAGGAGGAACCGGCCCGTCAATGCCCCAGCCTTCGCAGCACGGTGTTGTAATCGAAGTCGCCGGGGGGCACGGTGCAGGTGCCCGGCCGCATGAACAGACAGAACTTCTGCTTTTCGGGCGCCTTGTGCGGTTGCAGGCACTCCACCTGTCGATAGGACGCAGGCAATTCGGGCGCGGACAGGCGTGGCGCGATGATGACGTTGAAAGCCGGAGCCATAGCCTGCGCCGATGCCGCCGATCGGCGGCCTTCCAGCAGCATGACCGGAACGGAGCGGTTTAGGTAAGTATAGTTGGCCATCGGCAGGTCCGGCTCCTGGAAAAGCGCCAGGCCGCAGATGCCGGGAGTGCGGCCGGCCTTGGCCAGCATGGTGTTGGCCGCGCGCCCGTTGCCCCAATAGGCGCTGAACGGCTTGGTCGCGCCGACGACGGCGGAGAGCAGGAACCACAGCACGCAGAGCGCGATGGTGGCGTTGATGCGCTCCGCTACCCGCCAACGCCCCGCCAGTGCCTTCCACAGATCGACGGACCCGATGGCCGCCAGGAATACGCCCAGCGCGATGGCGAGGATGACAAACCGGTATTCCTTGTGTGGGATCAGCGAGTGGCTGGCGATCACGACTAGCGCGATGACCGCCACGAACGGAAAGCGGCGTGCGCCGGTCAGCAGGGACGGCAGCAGGATGACCATGGCGATATGCCAGGTCGCGCCGATTTGCGTCAGGAACCACCACGGCGGCTGGGTGCCGAACGAGGCACTGCGGTTTTCGCCGAGGTTGATCGCGAAATTGCGCCACAGCCACAGCAACGGCGGCGCGCCGGCCGCCATGTCGGCGAGCGCGCCAAGGACGATCGCGACGAGGCTGCCACCGGCGAGTGGCAGAAGCGTGCGGCGCGGATCGCCGCTGACCGCGAGCAGACCGATCAGCGCCAGCGCGGGCGCGTACTGGAAGCGAACGATGAAGGCGAGGCCAAGGAGCAAACCCAGCATCCCGGCAAGCCTCATCGACGGGCGCTCACGCAGCCGCATCGCCAGCCAGAGCGCGGGCACGGTCAGCGTCAGCGCAATTCCGTCGCCCGAAGGCCGTGCCGCGAAGTAGAAGATTTCCACCCATATCGCGCCGACCCAGCCGGCGACGATCGCGTGTTGCCGGCTGATCCGTTCGCCCATGGCAAAGAAACTGGCGACCACGCCCAGCGACAGCAGGCCCAGCAGGCCCCGCGTCAGCCACAGATGCAGCATCGTGTCCGGCGCGATCGCGTGGCCGAGCGCGAGCGAAGGGGTGAGCAGCATCGGCACCAGCCAGCCGCGAATGCCTTCGTGGAATTCCCACGCCACGATCCAGTGGCCGGTCAGGCGGCCCCAAGCGGGCTCCAGATACTGCCAGATTTCATCCGGCTGGTGGACAATGGTCTGGCTCGCCATCGCCAGCCGGAACACCAGCGCCACCCCGAGTATGGGCGCCAAAGCGCGCCAGGCCGTCGGAATCTTGCGGCCGGTTGTGTCAGTAAAATCGCGTGGCGCGGGCATGATCCGAACAGGCCGATGCTGTTAAGAGGGGCAGCGGGAATGAGGCGCTGGCGTCAGCGATCGGCGGCGTGGCGCGGGGCGATTTCGGGCTGAACGGGCTTGAGGCGGTACAGGCGGAAGTTGCGGGTGCCGATCGCGACCGTGGCGTAGGTTTCGTAGTCGCGGTCCAGCAGCCGCATCAGCAGCGCGCGCGAAGACTGGTTGGCTGGCCGTGACAGCGGCTTGACGCCAACCATCACCACGCTAGGCCGCCGTGCCATGATCCGCCGCATCTCGTCTTCCACATCGATGCCCAGCGAACGGCTTTCCACCGCTCCGGCAAGGTGCGTGGGGAAGATATAGCTCGTGGCAAGGCAGGCGTTGGTGGTCTGGTAGAGTACCGGATCGCCTTCGTTCATGTAGAAGCAGCCGTCGCCCAGCTCAGCCCGGATAAGGCTGGTTGCGTGTTCCACATCGCCAAGCGTGCCATGGTGATAGAACTGGTAGGCGGGGACGACCACGCCGCCGATCGCGCCCAGCCCCAGCATGAACCGCGCATACCACTTCTCGCTGCGGATCTGCCGCCCCAGCGCGGGTGCGGCCAGAATGCACAGGGGGGCCAGCAGAGGCCCGACGTAGTGATCGTACCAGGTGCCGAACGCCAGGAATCCGGCGAACGCCGCCACGCCCCAGGCCCGCAGCACATGCCGCGCGCGCGGATAGGAACCGCCGGTCATCGCCAGATGGCGCGGGGCGTGGAAGATCGCGAGCCAGAACGGGGCGAGGGTGAGCATTTCCTTGGTCAGCCGCCACCAGGCTTCGCCATCGGACTGGCGCGACATGATCGAGAAGAAATTGGCCTGCATGAAGGCGCCGGCATGGCCCATCGCGCCATAGATGCCGAGCGCGAGCGCCGTCGGCGCCAGAGCGGCACCTATCCAGAGCACGGCGGCGGCGCCCAGCTTCTTCCACGACCAGACATCGGCATAGGCGCGGCCGAGCAGCAGCGCGCCGAAGGCCACGCCTTCGAACACCACCGTGTACTTGATCTGCATGGCGATGCCGACCAGCGCCATGATGCCGGCGCCGCGCCAGAGCAGCTGCGGGTCTTCAAGGCGCTTGAGCGTATCGACCACGGCCCAGGCGGCAAGCGCCACGGGCAGGTTGAAGAACACCGGCGCCTGCCCCAGCACGCAGTTGAACACCGGCATGAACAGGATGTAGGCGAACCCGGCCTGCCACGCGCCCGCCCGCGGTGCGATCTCGCGCGAGAGCCGTTCGATCACCATCGCCGTCGCCACCGTGCTAAGCACGCCCGCGAGCTGGTAGGTGACGACGCCGTCGCCGGGGAACAGGTGAAACAGCTCGAACAGCAGGAACAGGCCGATCGGCTTGCGATCCCAGATGTCGACATAGGGCACCGCGCCGTGCAGCATCCGGTCGCCGACGAGCAGATAGAACTGTTCGTCGATGTGGATCACCGGATTGCCGATCAGCAGCGCGCGCAGCAGCAGCGTCAGCGTAAGGTAGCTCAACGCCAGCGTCAGCCAGTCCGGCAGGCGGAGCTGCCGCCACGCGGCGGCGGCCCGGACCGGAAGCGTGGCCGAGAGCAGGGGCGGTGCATCCTGGGTGCGGACTGTCGTCGTCCGGACGGCACCGACGCTTTCGACCATTCATTCGCTCCGTTGCTGCTGCACGCTAGACCTGTAACGGGCGAGCAAATCGATACCTTCGCGCTTGCGAACGCGATAATGGCCGACGCCCCTCATTTGGCGCCATAACCTGTATCGCCCGTGAACGACAATCGGAAACCGCAAGGCGGAACGGTGGGAGGAACGGCTCTCGCGCCGGGCTCCCGCGGGAATACCGCAGTGTCGGTCAGCGTGTTGGGGACCGTGGGGTTACGATGAACACCGGCGGGGCAGGTGTCGCGCCGGGCACCGGGGCCAGCCGTCGCACGATTTCGTCGGCAATGGCGGCGTGGCCGAGCGCGGTCGGGTGCCAGGCGGGACCCGTTCCGAAACCCGGATAGCCAGAGGCCCAGGGGATGACGGAACAGGGCGTGTGGGAACGTGACATGCGGGCCGCCTCGATCAGCAGCGCTCCCTCCTGCCCGGCGACGCGCGCGATCACCTCCCGCAGCCGGTCACCCACCGCGCGCCGGTCGGCGGCTTCGGCGGGGGTCAGGGGCGTGCGATCGCACAGGACCAGGCGGGGCAGCAGCGCCAGATAATCGACGAACACCAGCCGCGCAGCCGGTGCGCGGGTGCGTACTTGCGCGGCAATCAGGCGCAGGTTGGCTTCCAGTGCGGTCCAGGCGGCCTGATCGGGTAGCGGGGGCGGCACGGCGCATTCGGGCTTGGCGCGGGTTTCCGGGGAAAGGCGACACAGTCCCGCGAAGAAATCGCTGACATAGCGCACGTCGTTGGCGCCGATCGTCACGGTGACAAGCCGGGTATCCGGCGTGACGGCATCGATCTGCGGCGGCAGTTCGTCCCACTTGCCCAGCACGTGTTCCGTCCTGGCCGAACTGCACGTCGCGTCCGCCAGCACCAGGTTCAGGCGCTGGGCCACGAGATGGCCGTAACTGGCGGCCGTGCGCGAACAGCGCGGCGGCGTGCCGGGGTCGGGCGGGCCAAGCTGCAGGCCGGACGCGAAGGAATCGCCAATGGCGACATAGCGTGCGCCGGCGGGCAGACCTTGCGCCACCGCGCCCGACGGGAGGGCCAAGGCGGATGCAAGGGCAAGGATACCCGCCCGCAAGGCCGTCACTTCACCCAGTCCAGCCCGATTTCCT
This sequence comes from Novosphingobium sp. LASN5T, assembly GCF_003856955.1. Lineage (NCBI taxonomy): Bacteria > Pseudomonadati > Pseudomonadota > Alphaproteobacteria > Sphingomonadales > Sphingomonadaceae > Novosphingobium > Novosphingobium sp. LASN5T. The sequence continues at coordinate 99,432 of NZ_RQSI01000012.1, read as the reverse complement.
CGTAGATTTCGCGGCTGTCGGCCCAGCCTTCCTCCACCTTCACGTGCAGGAAAAGGTGGACTTTTACGCCCAGCAAATCCGCCAGTTCCTTGCGCGCGGCCTCGCCGATCGCCTTGATCCTGGCGCCGCCCTTGCCCAGCACGATGGATTTCTGGCTATCGCGTGCGATCACGATCTGCTGGTGGATTTCCACCGACCCATCGGCCTTGTGCTGGTAGCTTTCAGGCCGCACCGCGCTGTCATAGGGCAGTTCGTCATGCAACTGGCGGTAGAGTTGCTCGCGCGTGATCTCGGTCGCCAGCAGACGCTCGCTGGCATCCGAAACCTGATCTTCGGGATAGTGCCACACGCCTTCCGGCATCAGTGCGGCCAGGCGCCGCTTGAGTTCGGGCACGCCATCGGCGGTGAGCGCGGAGACGAAGAACACCTCGTCGAACGATCCCTGTGCGCTGAGTTCCTCCGCCATGACCAGCAGCGGTTCCTTGGGGGTGGAATCCACCTTGTTGAGCACCAGGATTTTCCGTTCCTTGCGTTCGGCCAGCGCGGCAAGGATCGGTTCGAGATAGTCGCGCTTTTTCTTGCGCGCGTCGACCACCAGCAGGATCGCATCGGCTTCGACGGCGCCTTCCCACGCGGCGCTAACCATCGCGCGGTCCAGCCGGCGGCGCGGTTCGAAGATGCCGGGTGTGTCAGCCAGGATGATCTGCACCCGGTCCACCCCGCCCGCATCGGTGGGCAGGTCCTCCAGCGCGATCCCCATCAGCCGCGCGCGCGTGGTCTGCGCCTTGGCCGAGACGATGGCGACCTTCTGGCCGACCAGCGCGTTTACCAGCGTGGACTTGCCCGCGTTGGGCGCCCCGATCACCGCGACGAGGCCGCAGCGTTCCCTTGCGTTGGTTTCCGTCAAAATAACTCCATTCGCCCCAAGTCAGCGGGGCTGTTTCCTGTTTAGCGTGAAGCGCCGGTTGCCGGAAGAAGGCAAGCTGCCCGGCGGGTATTCTTTCCGCAGGCAACTCTTTCCGGCGGGCCTTTCAGGCGAACCGGTTCATGAATTCGCGGGCGGCGGAGGTTTCCGCTTCCTGCTTGCTCGATCCACGCGCTTCCATCACGCCCACGCCCTTAACCTCCACGCTGACCGTAAAGCTGGCGGCGTGATCCGGCCCATCGCGGCGGACCAGCGTATAGACCGGGGGCTTGCGGCGGTTGCCGGCGGCCCATTCCTGCAACGCGGCCTTGGGGTGCTTGCGCTGGCCCGCGCCGCCGGCCATCGGCTTGTCCCACGCGCGGCGCACGAAGGCTTGGGCCACGTCGAAGCCACGGTCGACGAACAACGCGCCGATCAGCGCCTCCATCACGTCGCCCAGGATGTTGTCGCTGTCCGCGCCGCCATCGTCGCGCGCTTGCTTGCCCAGACGGATGTGCGCGGGCACGCCCAGCGTGCGCGCCACGTCGGCACAGGTTTCGCGGCTGACCAGCGCGTTGAGCCGCTGCGAGAGCTTGCCTTCGGCAGCATCGCTCTTTTCGTGCAGCCAATCGGCGATGGCGAGGCCGAGAACGCGATCGCCGAGGAATTCGAGCCGCTGGTAATCGCGCGCCTCGCCCATCGACCCATGCGTCAGCGCCTCGCGCCACAGGTCGTCGCGCAAAGGCGCATGGCCGGTCAGGGCGGTCAGGAAGGCAATCGTATCATCGGCCAGCGGTGCGGCCGGGACGGGTTGGGGCTTGCTCAGAACAGCCCCCCAAGCCGGTTCCAGCGCGCCGCGGTGAACCAGGTCCAGGGCAGGAACCAGTTGGCGGAACCATCGGTGGACCACATGACGATGGTCGCGCGGCCGATCAGGTTGTCCATCGGCACCAGCCCGATCCCTGCGCCTTCCACCGCCGGGAAACGGCTGTCCATGGAATTGTCGCGATTGTCGCCCATCAGGAACAGCCGGTTTTCGGGGATGACCACGGGCGGAGTATCGTCCTGCGGGCGATAGCCGAGGTCCAGCACGTTGTAGCTTTTGCCTTCGGGCAGCGTCTCGCGGTACTGCGGGTAGTGGCAGCTTGGCGAACCGTCCTTCTCCACCGCCTCGAACTCGGGCGAGATGCAGTTGGTGTTGGCCGATACGTGGATCACGAAATCCTCGATCCGCTGCTTGGGCACGGGCTTGCCGTTGAGGTGCAGCACGCCCCCCACCATCTGCACGGTATCGCCCGGCAGGCCGATCACGCGCTTGATGTAGTCCACGTCGTTGCCCGGCGGCGCCTTGAAGATCACCACGTCGCCGCGCTTGGGCGTACCGGCCAGGATGCGGTGGGGCAGCAGCGGCACGCCGAACGGCAGCGAATAGCTGGAAAAGCCATAGGGCCACTTGGCCGCGAGCAGGTAATCGCCGTTCTCCAGCCGCGGCAGCATCGATTCCGAAGGAATGTTGAACGGCGAGAAGATGAAGCTGCGGAAAATCGCGACCACGAGCACCAGCTTGATCAGGAAGACGGCGAAGCTGTCCTCCTTCTTCTCCTTTTTCGGCTTGCCCGCGATCGGGGGCAAACTTCCTGAACCCGGCGTTCCGGCGGGGGAGGCGGCGCTCTCTGGGGCGGCTGGAGTCTCGGGAGTCTCGGTCATCGTCGCGGTCATGTGGAGGGGGCGCGCTTTCGTCAAGTGTGTTGTGTGTGCAATACACTGTGCCGGAATACGTCTGCGCACCCGTACCGGAGATGAACGGGACGCTTGGCGGAAGGCCTGCGAGCGGGCATGAGGAGTTTCGCAACTGCGAAGAAAAGGGATACCGGCGCGATGAGTGAACAGGATCTTGCGGGCTGGAACGCTCTGGAAGCGCTGGCGCGGCCTTCCCTGAAGGACCTGTTCGGCGATTCGGAGCGTCTTGCGCGCTACAGTACTGAACTGGAACTTCCGGGCGGGCCGATCCGCTTCGACTGGTCGAAGACGCACCTTTCGCCGGACGTGGAACGGGTGCTGGGCGAGATCGCCGGCACGATGGACCTTGCGGGCAAGCGCGAGCAGCTTTTCGCCGGCGCACGGATCAACAACACCGAAGGGCGCGCCGCCGAACATGCCGCCCAGCGTGGCGTGGGCAGTGATGCCAGCGTCGAGGAAGCCGGCGCCCTGCACGCGCGGATGCGTGCGCTCGTCGACGCGATCCACGCGGGCGTGCTGGGTGAGGTCAAAAGCCTGATCCATATCGGCATCGGCGGTTCCGCGCTTGGACCGGCGCTGGCGATCGACGCGCTGGCCCGCGAAAGCGCGCTTGTCGACGTGCATGTCGTCTCGAACATCGATGGTTGCGCGCTGGAAGCCGCCATGGCCGCCTGCGATCCGGCGGCGACGCTGATCGCGGTCGCCTCCAAGACCTTCACCACAACCGAAACCATGACCAACGCCGCCAGCGCGCTGGAATGGCTGCGCGATGGCGGGGTCGACGATCCCTATGGCCGGGTGGTGGCGCTGACCGCCGCCCCGGAAAAGGCGGTGGAATGGGGCGTGGACGAAACGCGCGTGCTGCCGTTTTCGGAAACGGTGGGCGGGCGTTATTCGCTGTGGTCGTCAATCGGCTTCCCGGTCGCGCTGGCGCTCGGCACGCAGGCCTTTGGCGAGTTCCTGGAAGGCGCGGCGGCGATCGACCGGCATTTCATCGAAGCCCCGCTGGACAAGAACGTGGTCGTCCGCGCGGCCTTCGCCGATCTCTATTACACCCAGGCGCGCGGGTGCCAGACCCGCGCCGTGTTTGCCTATGACGAACGCCTGCGCCTGCTGCCCGATTATCTCCAGCAGCTGGAGATGGAATCGAACGGCAAGCGGGTGACGGCCGACGGCCAGCCGCTGGCCCGGCCCAGCGCGCCGGTGACGTGGGGCGGGGTGGGCACCGATGCGCAGCACGCGGTGTTCCAGCTGCTCCATCAGGGCACGCACCTGATCCCGGTGGACTTCCTGGCGGTGAAGGTACCGGGCCACGATCTCGATCCGGCGCACCACCGTATCCTGCTGTCGAACTGTTTCGCGCAAGGGGCGGCGCTGATGGCGGGCAAGGCTTCCGACGACGGCGCGCGCGCCTATCCGGGCGACCGGCCTTCGGCCACGATCTTCTGCGACGATCTCAACCCGGCAACGCTGGGCGCGCTGATCGCGTTCCACGAACACCGCACGTTCGTTTCGGCGATGCTGCTGGGGATCAATCCCTTCGACCAGTTCGGCGTCGAACTGGGCAAGGCGATCGCGAAACAGATCGAGTCCGGCGGCGGGGAGGGCTTCGATCCTTCCACCGAGGCGCTGCTGGCGGCGGCCGGCATCGGCGAATAGGGCAGGGCCGCCGCGCAAGAGTTTCGTTAGTCTGGCAAACGAAACTCTTGCGCGCCGCCATTGGCAATCCGTCACCGGCCCGCCATATGCATCGCTCGACAGGAGCAGACCATGGCTGAGCAGGAATACGACTACGATCTTTTCGTCATCGGCGCGGGTTCGGGCGGCGTGCGCGCCAGCCGGATCGCGGCATCGCACGGCGCACGCGTGGCCGTGGCGGAGGAATACCGGGTCGGCGGAACCTGCGTGATCCGGGGCTGCGTGCCCAAGAAACTGCTCGTGTACGGATCGCACTTCGCCGAGGAACTGCAGGATGCGTCCAATTACGGCTGGACGGTCGAGAAGATGCATTTCGACTGGCCGACGCTGCGCGACGCGGTGCTGAAGGATGTCGATCGCCTGAACGACGCCTACACCACCACGCTGGAAAACAACAAGGTCGAACGCTTCCTCGAACGCGCCACGATCACCGGGCCGCACGGCGTGCGGCTCGCTTCGGGACGGGACATTTCGGCGAAGTACATCCTCGTCGCCACCGGGGCCTGGCCGCTGATGCCCGAGTTCGAAGGCAACGAACACTGCATCACCTCCAACGAGGTTTTCCACCTGCCCGAACTGCCGCGTCGCATCGTCATCCAGGGCGCCGGCTATATCGCGCTGGAGTTTGCTGGCATCTTCAACGCGCTGGGTAGCGCGGTAACCGTGGTGAATCGCAGCGACGCGATCCTGCGGGGGTATGACGAGACGCTGCGTGATCGTCTGCTGCAGATCACCATGGCGCGCGGCATCACCTATCGTTTCAACTGCCCGATCACCAAGGTGGAAAAGCAGGAGGACGGCTGCCTGCACGTGTGGGTGAAAGGCGCGCAGGACCCGATTCCGGCCGACGCCGTGCTGGTGGCCACCGGTCGCCGGCCGAACGTTGCCGGGCTGGGGCTGGAGACTGCCGGCGTCGAACTGGGTGAACGGGGCGAGATCAGGGTCGATGATACCGCCAGGACCACGTGCGACAGCATCTATGCCGTGGGCGACGTGACCGATCGCGTGCAACTGACGCCCGTTGCCATCCGTGAAGGACACGCTTTCGCCGACCGGGTGTTCGGTGGCAAGGACGTGAGGATCGATTACGCCTGCATCCCCAGCGCGGTATTCTCGCAGCCGCCGCTGGCGGGCGTTGGTCTGACCGAGGGACAGGCGCGCAACGCCTATGGCAACGTGAAGGTCTATTCGTCCGATTTCCGGCCGATGAAGAACATCTTCGCGCATCGTCCGGAACGCGGGCTGTACAAGATGATCGTCGATGCCCAGACCGACCGCGTGCTGGGTATCCACATGATCGGCCCGGATTCGCCCGAGATTCTGCAGGCAGCGGCGATCGCGGTGAAGGCGGGGCTGACCAAGGCCGATTTCGATGCCACCGTCGCGCTTCATCCGTCGATGGCGGAAGAACTCGTCCTCATGCGTTAAAGGTTGCAAGTTGCAACTTATGTGCTAGTTTTCCCGCACGAACGGGGAGGCAGGACATGCGGTTGCAGGGCAAGGTTGCGCTGGTCACGGGTGGCACCGACGGGATAGGCGCCCGTCTGGTCCGCCAGTTGCGCGACAAGGGCGTTACCGTCATCACCACCGGACGCACGGCGGACAGGATCGCCGCCGCCCGGGCCGATGGGTTCGAGGTGATCGAGGCCGACCTGTCCCTGCCCGAAGGCGTGGACGCGGTGCTCGCGGGTCTTGCCGGGCGTGAGATCGCCATTCTGGTCAACAACGCCGGGGCGGGGACCGACCATGATTTCCGCAATGGCGCGCCTGATCTCGCGTCCACCGACCGCACGATCTTCCTCAACCTTCACGCCCCGATCCACCTGATCGCGCGGTTGATGCCGGTGCTGCGCGCGCAGCCCGAAGCGATGATCGTCAACGTCACCTCCGGCCTCGGCATCGCGCCCAACGGCGGTAGAGCGGTCTATTGCGCGACCAAGGCGGGCTTGCGCAGCTATACCATGGCGCTGCGCTATCAGCTGAAGGACACCGCGATCCATGTGCTGGAAGCGCTGCCGCCGGTGGTCGACACGCAGATGACGGCGGGGCGGGCCAACCGCAAGATGCCGCCGGAGGAATGCGCGCGCCAGATCATTACGGCGATGGAGCGCAACGCGGACGAGGCCAGCGTCGGCATGGTCAAGCTGCTGCAACTGGTGCATTCCATCTCGCCGGCGCTGGCGCGCAGGATCATGATCCGCTTCTGAAAGCGGGCGGACGGGGAGAAGAGCAATGAAGGGCAAGGTTCTGGTGACCGGCGCGAGCGGCTATATCGCCGGCTTCGTGGTGCGGCAGCTTCTCGAACAGGGCTGGACGGTTCATGCCACCGTGCGCAACCTTTCGCGTGAGGCGGAACTGCGACCGCGCCTGGGTGGAACGCCCGACACGTTGCGCTTCTTTGCGGCGGACCTGATGGCGGACGGGGGCTGGGCCGATGCGGTGATCGGCTGCAGCCACGTGTGCCACGTCGCCTCGCCGTTCTCTACCAACGCGCCGAAGCACGAGGATGACCTGATCGTTCCCGCGCGCGAAGGCGTGCTGCGCGCCTTGCGGTTCGCGCGTGCTGCGGGCGTGACCCGTTTTGTGCAGACATCGTCCGTCGCCGCCATCGCCTATGGCCATGGCAAGGGCCAGCATCACTTCACCGAAAGCGACTGGACCGACGTGGACGGGCCAGACGTCTATGCCTACGTCAAGTCCAAGACCATCGCCGAACGCGCCGCGCGCGATTGGGTGGCGGCCAACGGCGGCGCAATGGAGTTCGTCTCGGTAAACCCCGCCGCCGTGCTGGGACCGGTGTGGAGCGACGATTTCTCGCCCTCGATCGAAGTCGTGCGCCAGTTGCTCGCCGGGGCCTTGCCCGGGTGCCCGGACCTGGGCTTCGGCATCGTCGACGTGCGCGATTGCGCGGACCTGCACGTGCGCGCGCTGACCGAACCGGGCCTTGACGGTGAACGCTTCATCAGCGCGGGGCCGTTCCTGAAGCTGGTGGACGTGGCGCGCGTGCTCAAGGACAACCTGGGGGCTCAGGCGCGCAAGGTGCCCACGCGCCGGCTGCCGGGCTGGCTGGTGCGCTTTTCCGCGCTGTTCAATCCGATGATCCGCCAGATCACCGGCGAACTGGGCAATGTGCGCGATGCCAGCGCGGCCCATGCGCTCGAACGGCTGGGCTGGCGCACGCGGCCGGTGGAGGAATCGATCCTCGATTGCGCGCGCAGCCTGATCGAGCGGGGGATCGTGAAGGTCTGAGGAACCTGTCAGGGGGCAAGACCCTCGGGCGCTTGGACAATTCCGCGCTAGAGGGATGACCGCTATTCGCGGTTGTCGACAAGGCACAGAATGGCGGGACTAGCGGACTCAACTTCCGGTTAGCACAGCCTCGCCGAATCCGGCGTTCATCAATCCTGCAATCTCCGCGCCGAATGTTTCCAGTTGAGGATAGTTCGTCATGAATGATGCTCGGACTCGCTGCTGCGGTTCGCGATCGTAAGCAACCTCAATCCGGGCTATAAGATCACCGCGTTTATTGGCTGGGGCAATCTCAATCCCTAGGATCAGATCGTCTCCTTCCAGCATGTTAAAGCCCCATTGCGCCTTGATCGGCGAGTCCGGCTCAATAGGGTATGTGGCAAGCGCTTCGCCGAACTTTTTTAAGGCTTGCCATTGCACCGAGAAGCCTCCTCGACCAGCGAAGTGGTCGGTCTCGACCGCGATAGATAGTCGGCCTAAGTCGTCAGGAAGAAGTGTCTGATCAAAGAAACTTCGGTCATACTCATACCCGTTTATCCCCTTGACGCATGTATGGGATTGTGCCATTAGAATGGCATGACGACGAAAAGCCCTTCTGCCAGCCCTGAGTTCTCGGTCCGCGAGTTCTTCCAGCGCTTCCCTGACGATGACGCCTGCCTTGCCCACATCATGCAGGTTCGTTTCGGTGGCACCCGCTTTGAGTGCGCCTCGTGCGGGAAGGAAAGCACTCACCACAAGCTGGCAGCCCGCCGTACGTTCGTTTGTGCCAACTGCGGTCACCACGTGAACCCGACTGCAAACACCATCCTTCATGATACGCGCACGCCGCTCGTGTCATGGTTCTATGCCATGTATCTGTTCTGCACGACGCGCCACGGCGTGAGCGGCAAGGAACTGCAACGGCAACTTGGCGTGACCTACAAGACTGCCTACCGGATCGGCCAGCAAATCCGCGTTCTCACCAGCAAGGCGCAGGGTTTTGACGCGCTGCTTGCCGGTCACGTGGAACTGGACGAGGCTTATGTCGGCGGTCGCCGTTCGGGCGGTAAGCGCGGCCGTGGCGCTCCCGGCAAAACCATCGTTATGGGCCTTGCCGAACGTGATGGCCGCATGAAGGCTGTTGTGATCCCTGACGTTAAGAAGGACACCCTTCGCAACGTGGTGCTTGATAACGTGGAACCCGGTTCGGTCGTTTCTACCGACGAACTGGTGTCGTACAACTTACTGGCGGGTGATGGCTTCACGCATGGCGCGGTGAAGCACGGCAAGAAGGAATACGCCCACTACGACCATCGCTCGGGCGAGACGTTCCACGTCAACACTGTGGAAGGCTTCTGGCGGCTGTTCAAGGCATCGGTGAGGTCAACCCATGTGCAGATTAGCGCCAAGCATATGCAGCGCTATCTGGACGAGTTCACTTTCCGCGCTTCGAACCGGGGGCGGGTGAACGGGATGTTTGACCTTCTGGTTGGGGCGCTGTGACGCGTCCCATCATCGCTTCGAATTGAGCGCGATCAGCGGGGCCAATGCCGTCGGCTTCGGCTTGCGCGATAAAATCCTGAAGGCGCCCGTGCGCTAAGGCTTCGGACAGCGTTAATCGCACGGGCGCAGTCATTAGGCCGCCTCGCCTTTATCGAAGCGCAGCTCCTGCGGTACAACGGAAAGCAGATCGTCATTTTCGTCGATGCGCAACATGCGCATGTCCTTGACGACTTCCCAGAACCACGGGAACTTCCGGTGAATTTCCAGGACAGCCTTGAAGCAGTGCGAAGCCTGCGTTTCATGAGTGCCATAGAAAACCGAACCCTGCTGGCGGCTAAAGCCATGCGTTGCAAGGACGCGTGCGATCTTCTCATACGCGCCATGCCGCATAGCAGCCTCAGCGTTCAGGTCGTATGCGATAGCATACACTCGGTTGTTCCTTGTGAAGGACGCCGGAGCCTCCATCCTCCTCCGGCGTATCGGGGTGAAGGTCATATGAACCCCTTTCGGAAAGCGCGAAAACACGCAAACCGACTAGACGAGTCCAGTGGATTTTGCTAGTCAGTCTGCGCCTAATGGATCTCCGTTAGGCGCAGACCGCTGCGTTAACCTAACAAGGCGGCTTGCCACATAGGGTTTCTCTCTTTCTGCTCGCGAAGGCTTGTTAGAGGTTAATCCCATGGAAAGGAGACGTTGGGGCGTCTGTCTTTCCGGCGTCTGCCCCGAGGATTTCATCGAAGTCCTGCGGGGCATTCTCTTCTCCGAGAAGCTTTGCGGCGAGACGTCGCTCGTTCTCGTGATATTCTTCCGAAAGAGTCCAACCCTTTCGGCCGTTCGGCTTTAGATCGATACTTCTCGCCAGTAGCGCAGAAATGGCATTGACCTTATCGTTTCCTCGAACCTCGATCCCCCTCCGTTCGACGAGGGTAACCATATCGCGGGATGCGATGGGCCTTCCTAGGTGACTACGGCATTCATCGATTGCCGCTTGCACCACTGAGCGCCCATAGTCGCCAAAACGATCAAGCGACACTTTTTCACGGCCTGTTTTTGGGGTTAGTGTCGCTGCTGCGACGGGGCCGTTGGGCACCTCGATTGTGGGCGCCACGATTGTTGGAGCGGCTGAAAGCGCGGCGATGGGGGCGTCTGCTCCATATGCGCGCAAAATCATACGCAGAGCTTCCAGCTTCTGCGTCAGATCGGCTTCCTCGCGGCGGATTTTTTCGAGGGTATCTGCGTCCATGCTTTTTACATAGCAGACGCCTTCGCGCATGGGAAGGGATGATACGTTATCCACATGACGGGGCCGTAACGACTAATCGGAACGATTCTGTTCTACATGCGTCAAGGGGATAAACGGGTACTCATATCTAAGGGTGAGCTTGCTCATGAGATATTTATGGCTGTTCCGTAGAATGTCCGCAATGGCGTCGTGTCCGGACATGCTGTTCTTGCGGAAAGATGTCGGATAGCTGCAACTCCGGCCACGCCCGAATTGGACCGCGCCGCCTAAATCCCCGCGTACCATTGGTAGTCATGGTGGTCTTCCCAGTAGCCGCCCTTGCCGCCGTAGATCTCGGCCAGGCTGCTCACGGCCTGGATGCGCATCACGTACTTGGCCTGCTTGTAGCCCAGCTGCCGTTCCACGCGCAGGCGCAGGGGTGCGCCGTGGCCGATGGAGAGCGATTGGCCGTTCAGGCTGTGCGCCAGGATCGTCTGGGGGTGAAACGCATCGACCAGATCGATGCTCTCGTAATAGGGCGCGCCGTCATAGAGATCGGCGCAGTGGAACACGATGTACTTCGCGTTGCCGGATAGCCCGGCGCGGCGCAGCAGCAGGCCCAGCGGCAACCCGGTCCACTGGCCGATCGCGCTCCACCCTTCCACGCAATCGTGCCGGGTGATCTGGGTGCGTTGCGGCGCGGCGAGGATCTGCGCCAGGCCGATCGCGAGCGGCTGGGCGACCATGCCGTCCACCACCAGACGCCAATTGGCAAACCGCTCGGCCGCGTGTGCGGCATAGTCCGGCGATCCGGGATTGCGCGTGCCATTTTCGCGGAACACGGGCGAAAGATCGGCGCGGGTGAATTCGCGGGCGAGCGCGTTGCGATCGGTGACGAGCCGTTGCGCGGTGCGCGTGGCCTTTTCGCCCAGCGTCAGCACTTCGCGCACCGAGGGCGACGCGGCGATGCGGTCGCAGCCCGAAAGCAGCAATCCGGCGCCGCCGATCAGCGCGTTGCGGCGGGTGATGATGGTCATGCCGCGTCCTCCGTCCTGATGGTTGTCGGCCCCTTCGCCTGCGGCAGGCGGTACCAGCCCGTGATCATCGAGCGCAGTTCGTTGATCGGCCCCGCCAGCACCACCATGGCCAGATGGACCGCGATGAAGGCCGCGAACCCCAGCGCGCAGAGGAAATGGATGGAGCGCGCCGATTGCCGCCCGCCGAACAGGTCCAGCAGCCAGGGCCATGCCGCATTCATGGTGGGCGACATGGTCAGGCCGGTCAGGATCACGGTGGGGATCAGGATCAGGATCACCGCCAGATAGGCGATTTTCTGCAAGGGATTGTAGCGCCGCGCCGCTTCGCCGGTGGGAAAGCGCAGGCGGGCGTGCTCCTTGATGTCATGCCACAAGTGTGACGGGCGCATTTCCGCGCGCGTCAGCGCAAGATCGCGCTGCAAGTGGCGCGATACCAGCGCGTAGAGCAGGAACAGCGTGGCCGAGATCGCCAGCACCCAGGCGAAGAAGAAGTGCCATTCGCGGCCGCCGGCCAGATCGTAATGAGAAGGGATCGTCAGCAGCGGCGGAAATGCCCGCGCGCCTTCGGACGAGACGCCCAACAGGCCGCCGGCCGGCAGTTCCAGGCCGAGCAGGTTGACGAAGCCGCGGTCGCCGTGGTTGCCGATCACCAGCCACGGCTGGTCGAAGTTCGCGCCGTACTGGCCCCAGTAGAGGCGGGGGTGGGCGTTGAAGATCGACATGCCGCTCATCAGCATGACGAAGATGCTGAACGCGTTAATCCAGTGCCAGATGCGCACCGGCAGTTTCGTGCGGTAGATCAGCGGCGCTTCCGGTTGCATCCGGTTGTCCGCGTTCGCGTGTTCCATCCCGCTCTCCCCTGTCAGCCCGAAGGCAGCATGACACAGCTTCGCGTGGGTGCAAGCTATGAACAGTCCGCCCGTGGCATTCGCAGCAGCGGGCGGAATGGTTACGGGAAATGTTACCGTGGTCGCGTCATCGCGATCAGATCGAGGCGGGTGAAGCGCCGCGTCTCCGCGCTGGCATGGCAGGAGCGGGGCACGGGCAGCAGCGCCTGCGCACCCGCCTTGCCGATCCACGCGATCTTGCGACCCTTGCCGACCACCGTGCGGCTGTCCCACGCCTTCGCGCCGCGCCGGGCGACTTCCACGGCGATCTCGCCATAGATGCCCGCTGCCGCCAGGATCGCCCAGCGCTGGCGGGGGGCGAGCCGCGCCGCGCCGATCCGCGCCGAACAGCGGTGCGCCTGCGCCCGTTCGCACAGCCGCGCGGCCAGCCGCGCCATCGTCGCGCGGTAGGGCGGCTTCATTTGTTCGCCCGGCGGAACATCGTGTTCCGCCAGCCATTCGGCGGGCAGGTAACAGCGCGCCGCGGCGTCATCCTCGGCCAGATCGCGCGCGATGTTGGCAAGCTGGAAGGCGAGCCCCAAGTCGCAGGCGCGATCAAGCGTATCCTCGTCGTCCGGCGCCACGCCCATGACCACCGCCATCATCACGCCAACCGCGCCGGCGACATGCCAGCAATAGCGCATCAGGTCGGCTTCGCTGCGGGGGTGCCAGTCGGCGGCATCGAGCGCGAAGCCGGCGATCACGTCTTCGGCCATGGCTGGCGTTAGGCCGGTCTCGCGCGCGACCACGCCCAGCGCATCGAAGGCTGGATCGCCGGTTGCCTCTCCTGCGAAAGCCCGTGCGGTCAGCGTGCGGATCGTGGCGAAGCGTTCCGCGCCATCGCCCGGCGTACCTTGCGTACCCAATGTGCCGCCATGGTCCTGCGCGTCGGCTATGTCATCGCACCGTCGGCACCAGGCATAGAGCAGCCAGACCCGTTCGCGCGTGGCCGGATCGAACAAGTGGCTGGCGGCGGCGAAGCTTTTCGATCCGCGCAGGATCGATTGCCGGGCGTGGGCGACGAGGGCGTCTCTCACGCCGCGGTCGTGAAAAGTTCCGGCCTCGCGACCTTCCGTCACAAATCGGCGGCTTTCATCGCGAAGATCGGGGTGTGCGGCACGTGCGCCGCCATCCGCGCCAGCAGCAGATCGAGATCGGGCTCCGCGATGATGATGTCGCGATGCGCTTCGCGGATGAAGCCCACCTCGATCATGTGGCGGTTGAAGGCAATCAGGTGGTCGTAGAAGCCGAAGGCGTTGAGCAGTCCCACGGGCTTGGCGTGATAGCCAAGCTGCGCCCAGCTTACCGCTTCCCACAATTCGTCCATCGTGCCGACGCCGCCGGGGATGGTCAGGAAGCCGTCCGAAAGGTCGGTGAAGGCCTGCTTGCGCTGGTGCATGTTGGCGACGACGTGCAGCTCGGTGCAGTCGGTATTGGAAACCTCGGCGCTGACCAGCGCTTCGGGGATCACGCCGATCACTTCGCCGCCGGCTTCCAGCGCGCCGCTTGCCACCGCGCCCATCAGGCCCAGCCTGCCGCCGCCATAGACCAGCCCGATGCCGCGCCGGGCCAGCGTGGTGCCGACGTGGCGGGCGAGTTCGACGTAGCGGGAATCAGCGGGCGAGGCGGAGCCGCAATAGACGGCAAGGCGTTTCACTTCATGTCCTCCAGCATCAGGCGTGCGGTGGCCTTCGCGCTGCCGACAACGCCGGGGATGCCGGCGCCCGGATGCGTGCCGGCGCCCACCAGGTAGAAATTGGGAATCGCATCGTCGCGGTTGTGCGCGCGGAACCACGCGCTCTGCGTCAGCAACGGCTCCAGGCTGAACGCGCTGCCCTGATAGGCGGAAAGGTCGGTGGCGAAGTCGGCCGGGGCGTAGTGGAACTTCGTCCGGATGCGATCGTGGATGTCCGGGATCAGGCGCCGGCCCACTTCGTCGAGAATCCGCTTTTCCAGCACCGGGCCGATCTCGTTCCAGTCGACCGGCAACTTGCCCATGTTGGCGACGGGCACCAGCGCATAGAACGTGCTCATGCCTTCGGGGGCCATCGACGGATCGGTCACGGTCGGATGGTGCAGATAGATCGAGAAGTCCTGCGGCAGTACGCCGTGCTGGTAAATGTCGTCGAGCAGCCCTTTGTAGCGCGGACCGAACAGGATCATGTGGTGCGGAATGCCGGGCCAGGTGCCCTCCACGCCGAAATGCACCACGAACAGGCTGGGCGAGAACCGCTTGCGCGCCAGCGACCGGGCCTGCTGTTTCCCACGCGGATTGTCGGACAGAAGATCGCGGTAGGTGTGCATCAGATCGGCATTGGAGGCGACCGCGTCGAACGGAGCGTGCCAGCCGCTGCGCGTCAGCACACCGGTTACCCGGCTGCCCAGCGTTTCCACGCGCGCCACGGGATCGCCCAGCCGCACTTCGCCGCCCAGCCGTTGGAAGTGGCGCACCATGCCGGCGATCAGGCGGTTGGTGCCGCCCCTGGCCCACCACACGCCACCATCCTTCTCCAGCTTGTGGATCAGGGCATAGATCGCGCTGGTGTTCATCGGGTTGCCGCCGACCAGCAGGGTGTGGAAGCTGAAGGCCTCGCGCAGCTTTTCGCTTTCGACGAAGCTCGATACCATCGAATAGACCGAGCGCCATGCCTGATAGCGCGCCAGCGCGGGGGCGGCCTTGATCATGCTGGAGAAATCGAGGAACGGCACCGCGCCCAGCTTGACGTAGCCTTCCTCGAACACGCCGGCCGAATAGCGCAGGAAATCCTCGTAGCCCACCACGTCGCCGGGCGAGATGCGGGCGATTTCGGCGCGCAGGTGCGCTTCGTCGTTCGAATAGTCGAACACGGTGCCGTCGGGCCAGTTGAGCCGGTAGAACGGCGATACCGGCATCAGGTCCACGTCGTCGGCCATGCGATGCCCGCTGAGGTTCCACAGCTCCTCAAGGCACGGCGGATCGGTGATGACGGTCGGTCCGGCATCGAACGTGAAGCCATCGCGTTCCCAGTACCAGGCGCGCCCGCCCGGCTTGTCGCGTGCTTCGATGACGGTGGTCTGGATGCCGGCCGACTGGAGGCGGATGGCGAGCGCCAGTCCGCCGAACCCGGCGCCGATCACACAGGCTCGTTTCACTTGCGCACTCCCGATGGCGATTGGCTGGAATGATGCAGCGGCTGGGGCCTGGCGCCCAGTCCGGTCAGCACGCCGATGGCCTTGCTGATCGAGACCGGGGGGCGCCCCGCCAGAATGCGCATCTTGTCGAGCGGGGTCGACCGTCCGGCGTAGAACCGTTCGATCAGGCGCTGGTCCAGACCGTAGAAGCGTTGCAGCACGCGATAGCGGTCCCGTGGCTCCGCAGCGGCGAACAGCATCGCGGAAAGTGCCCGGTCGAACCGCCCACGCTGCCAGTGGCGTCTTGCCCATTCCTCGCTGAACACCGCGAGCGCCTGGCCCGAGAGATCGTCCTGCCGCGCCAGCGCCAGCGCGAAGCGCACCGCATCGGGGACCGAGTAGCTGGTGACCGCGTGGAACAGGCCGGCGCGGCCGCCGGCGCGGGCGATCTGACCGCCGGTTGCGCGCCAGAACCCATCGAAATCGCCGCCAGCCACAACCGGCAGCACGCCGGTCTCCTCGTCCAGCACCGCCTCAACGCGCCAGCCGCGCGCCAGCGCATAGGCTTCGATCCGGGCATGGATGGCGGACGTGTCCAGGTGGGTGCCGTCGGCGTAGTAGGTGTCCTCGATGAACACCTCGTCGGGCGCGAAGGGCAGGCAATAGAGGAAACGGTAGCCATCGATCTGCTCGACCGTGGCGTCCATGATGACGGGCCGCTCCAAGTCGTGCGGGGCTTTCAGTTTGAGCCGCTGGCCCACGAACTTCTGCCAGCCGCCGGTGAGGTGCCCCGCCAGCCGCGCCCCGCGCGCGTCTATCACCGCGCCAGCTTCCAGCCGCGTGCCGTCGGATAGCGTGACCGCCGTTTCGCTGCAGGCCAGCGCGCGCCGGTTGCACAGGATCGCCTCCGCCGGCAGTGCGGCGCGCAGCGCCGCGTCCAGGCGGGCGGATGTCATCGCGTAATAGCTCGTATCGAGCTGGCGATCGTATTGCGGAAAGCGGA
The DNA here is from genome assembly GCF_003856955.1 of Novosphingobium sp. LASN5T. NCBI lineage: Bacteria > Pseudomonadati > Pseudomonadota > Alphaproteobacteria > Sphingomonadales > Sphingomonadaceae > Novosphingobium > Novosphingobium sp. LASN5T. The sequence continues at coordinate 83,099 of NZ_RQSI01000012.1, read as the reverse complement.
CCGTGTATCCCGGCCAGGCCGCCTCGACGAGCGGCGCGAGCAGCTCGCGCCCGGCTTTGCCCACGTCGCTGCCGAAGAACGACCACACGTGGTGGCCGCCCAGCGTTTCGCCCTGTTCGACCAGGCGCAGCGACAGGTCGGGCCGCGCGCGTGCGAAAGCAAGCGCCGCCAGACCGCCCGCAAGGCCGCCGCCAAGAATAACGATGTCGCAGGTTTGCGAACTCATCCCGTCTCACCTAGGCGTTCGACCGGAACGGCGCAACTGCACCATGGGGCCTATCAATGGTTTGGCAACGCCGTAAGGCTAAGGGGGAGCGATGAAGGCCGGCCTTGCATCCCCTCTGCCGCTGACGCCCGACCGGGCAAGAACAGTCGTGGCGCTGCTGATCGCGGCGCTGATCGTCGGCATCCTGCTGGGGGAAGGGCGGCCGCCCATCTGCCCGTGTGGCGTGGTACGCCTATGGCAGGGCGTGGTGGAATCGCCCGAAAACAGCCAGCAGGTTTCGGACTGGTACAGCTTCAGCCACCTCATTCACGGGATGCTGTTCTATGGCGCGGCGCGGCTGTTGTGGCGCGTGCCCGCGCTGGCCCGGCGGGTTTCGTCACGCTGGGCCTTGCCATTCGCCGTGCTGATCGAGGGATCTTGGGAACTGCTCGAAAACTCGCCGATCATCATCGATCGCTACCGGTCGGTCACGGTATCGTGGGGCTATTCCGGCGACAGCGTGCTCAATTCGGCAAGCGACATCGGCTTCATGGCCCTTGGCTTTATTGTCGCCTCGCGCCTGCCGGCATGGGCCACCATCGGGCTGGCGATCGCGTTCGAACTGTTCACGCTGGCAATGATCCGCGACAATCTGACGCTCAACGTCCTCATGCTGGCATGGCCGATCGAGGCGATTCGCCACTGGCAGGCCGCTGCCTGACCGCATTGCGGCTGGTTTCGGAACCTTTCCGGGCGCCTGGAAAGATTTCCGGGGGCGGGATGAAGGGTGGTCTGCCCGCCCCCGGAGCGGGAGCGGGTCCGGGGGGGCCGCTCCCAAGGCTGGAAATTCGAAAGATCAAATTCCGCTACGGCATCGGACCGTCCTTGCGTCGGTTCGGTCTGCCGTTGCGAGCGGTTCTTGCACGGCTGCACATGACGCAGGATGATCCGGCGCATGAACGTTCGTTAATTCTTGGGCCGATCGCGCGCCGCGCGTGACGCGATGTTCTTGATCCCAGTCAATGCGCAAGGCACTCTTCTGCCGAAGCAAGGCAGGTGAACCGGCAAAAGCCGGCATCCATAAGCCGGCTCATGGAGAGGTATGATGGCTCAGGAAGCGAAGACGGATCACGTTGACGTGCTGATTGTCGGCGCCGGCATTTCCGGCATCGGATCGGCCTATCACTTGCAGGACCAGTGCCCCGGCAAGAGCTATGTCGTGATCGAGGCGAAGGACACGTTCGGCGGGACGTGGGAAACCCACAAGTACCCCGGCGTCCGTTCGGACTCCGATCTCTACACCTTTGGCTACCGCTTCAAGCCCTGGATCGGCGCGCCGATCGCCAGCGCCGATGAAATCCTCAAGTACATGGGCGAGGTGATCGACGAGAACGGCATCGGCGAACACATCCGCTATGGCCACCGCATCACCGGCTGCCACTGGTCCAGCGCGGACAACCTGTGGACCGTGGAAACCACGCGCAAGGCGGACGGGGCCAAGGTGACCTTTACCGCCAATTTCCTGTGGATGTGCCAGGGCTATTATGATCACGAGAAGCCCTATGTGCCCGACTGGGCTGGCCTCTCGGACTACAAGGGCACGTTCATCCACGCCCAGCTGTGGGACCCGGCGATCGACGTCAAGGGCAAGCGGGTGCTGGTGATCGGATCGGGCGCGACCGCCGCCACGGTCGTTCCGGCGTTCTGCGATGCCGGGGCGCAGGTGACGATGCTCCAGCGTTCGCCGACCTATTTCTTCTGCCATCCCAACCAGAACGAGCTGGCCGACCGTCTGCGCCAGATCGGCATCGACGAACCGACCGTTCACCGCGTCGTGCGTGCCCAGGTCATGCACGATCAGGACGTGCTGACGAAGCGCTGCCAGACCGAACCGGACGTGGTGTTCGAGGAACTGAAGGCGCTGGTGCGTGCCTATGCGGGCGAGGACTTCGCGTTCGAGCCGAACTTCACCCCCAAGTATCGCGTGTGGCAGCAGCGCCTTGCGTTCTGCCCCGATGGCGACCTGTTCCAGCACGCCGCGGCTGGCCATGTGCGGGTGGTGACCGACACGATCGACCGCTTTACCGAAAAGGGCGTGCGGACGGCCTCGGGCGAGGAACTGGAGGCCGATATCGTGGTCGCCTGCACCGGCTTCCGCCTGTCCGTGATGGGCGACATTCCCTTCGCCGTCGATGGCAAGGCGGTCAACTGGCACGATACAGTCAACTATCGCGGCATGATGTTCACCGGCGTTCCCAACCTCGTCTGGGTCATGGGCTATTTCCGGGCGAGCTGGACGCTGCGCGTCGACATGCTGGGCGATTTCGTGTGCAAGCTGCTCAACCACATGGACGCGCGCGGTGCGAAGCGGATCGACGTGGCGCTACGGCCCGAGGACGAGGGGATGGAGCTTGGGCCGTGGATCGAGCGCGACAACTTCAATCCCGGCTATCTCATGCGCGGACTGGATGAGTTGCCGCGCGGGGGCGACAAGCCGGAATGGCGGCACAATCAGGACTATTGGGCCGAACGCGTGGAAATCCCGGCGATCGATCTGGAAGGCACGGAATTCGTCTATGATGGCGTGAAACGGACGGCCTCGGCGAAAGCGGAGGAACCGGTCGCGGCCTGATCGCGCGGCTTCCCGTCGTATTTGACCGTCCGCTTGCCGTTGCGGCGGCGCATCCGGCGTTCATTGGCTGGACGCGCCGTCGCAATGCGCCTAATGCTGGCTCACACCCCGGGGAGCCTGCGTTTCCAAAAGGCTGAGAGGTGGGTTTCGCAGCCCACGACCCGTCGAACCTGAACCCGTTAGCACGGGCGGAGGGAAGGGCGGCCGTCTTGGCGCTCTTCGTCCGTCCCAGGAAGGAAGCGTGCCATGGCCGACATCAACTCTCCCCTGGAAATCGGCGTGACGACCGGCCCCATTCGCGGCAGCCGCAAGATTTACGTCGAATCGCCGAACTTCCCGGGGGTGAAGGTCGCCATGCGCGAAATCGCGCTGGAGCCGTCCTCGGGCGAAGCGCCGCTGCGGGTCTACGATACCTCGGGCGCCTATACTGATCCCGCCGCCACGATCGACATCGCCGCGGGTCTCGCTCCGCTGCGCCGCGACTGGATCGTGGCGCGCGGCGATGTGGAGACCTATTCCGCGCGCGAAGTGAAGCCCGAGGACAATGGCCAGCTCGGCCCCGACCGGTCTGGCGGCGTCCCGCCGTTCCCCAACGTGAACACGGCGCCGCTGCGGGCCAAGGCCGGGCAGAACGTCACGCAGATGCACTATGCTCGCCGGGGTATCATCACCCCCGAGATGGAATATGTCGCCATCCGCGAGAACCTGGGTCGCAAGCAGCTCAAGGAAGCGCTAGCGCGCGACGGGCAGGATTGGGGCGCGAGCATTCCGGATTACGTGACGCCCGAATTCGTGCGCGAGGAAGTGGCGCGTGGCCGGGCGATCATTCCCAGCAACATCAACCACCCGGAAAGCGAGCCGATGGCGATCGGCCGCAACTTCCTGGTGAAGATCAACGCCAACATCGGCAATTCGGCGGTGGCGTCGAACGTCGCCAACGAAGTCGACAAGATGGTCTGGTCGATCCGCTGGGGCGCGGACACGGTGATGGACCTTTCCACCGGCCGCAACATCCACGACACGCGCGAATGGATCCTGCGCAACAGCCCGGTGCCGATCGGCACCGTGCCGATCTACCAGGCGCTGGAAAAGGTCGGCGGCATTGCCGAGGATCTGACCTGGGAAGTGTTCCGCGATACGCTGATCGAACAGGCGGAGCAGGGCGTCGATTACTTCACGATCCACGCCGGCGTGCGCCTGCCCTACATCCCGATGACCGCCAAGCGCGTGACCGGCATCGTCAGCCGCGGCGGCTCGATCATGGCCAAGTGGTGCCTGGCGCACCACCGCGAGAGCTTCCTCTACGAGAAGTTCGACGAAATCACCGAGATCATGAAGGCCTATGACATCGCCTATTCGCTGGGCGATGGCCTGCGCCCCGGTTCCGTGGCCGACGCCAACGACGAGGCGCAGTTCGCCGAACTCTACACGCTGGGCGAACTGACCAAGCGCGCCTGGGAACAGGACGTGCAGGTGATGATCGAGGGACCGGGCCATGTGCCGATGCACAAGGTCAAGGAGAACATGGACAAGCAGCTTGCCGCCTGTGGCGAAGCGCCGTTCTACACGCTCGGGCCGCTCGTTACCGACATCGCGCCGGGCTACGACCACATCACCAGCGGCATCGGCGCGGCGATGATCGGCTGGTTCGGCACGGCGATGCTCTGCTATGTCACGCCCAAGGAGCACCTGGGCCTGCCTGACCGCGACGACGTGAAGGTGGGCGTCGTTACCTACAAGCTCGCCGCCCATGCCGCCGATCTCGCCAAGGGGCACCCGGCCGCCAAGCTGCGCGACGATGCGCTGAGCCGCGCGCGCTTCGAGTTCCGCTGGCGTGACCAGTTCAACCTCAGCCTCGATCCCGATACGGCCGAGCAGTACCACGACCAGACGCTCCCGGCCGAAGGCGCCAAGACCGCGCACTTCTGCTCGATGTGTGGTCCGAAGTTCTGTTCGATGAAGATCACGCAGGAAGTGCGCGATTTCGCGGCTAAGCAGAACCAGCCCAGCACCGGCTTCATCGCGGCGGACGAGGCGGAAAAGGGCATGGCCGAGATGAGCGAGAAGTACCGCGAGGCGGGCGATCTCTATATCCCGGCGGCGGAGTGAACCAGCCGGGCGCGGCCGAACTTGCCATCCGCCTGCGCCGCGCCGCGTTCAACCGCGCGCTGGCGGAGGGCGATCTCGTTGCGATCGGGCCGATCCTGGCGCCTGGCGTGGTGCTGGTCACCGGCTCCGACAGCGCGGTGATCGCCGGGCGCAAGGCGCAGCTGACCGCATGGAAACGCGAGTTTTCGGCGCGCCCGCGCATGGTGTACGAGCGCGTGCCTGAAAGTGTCGCCGCATCGGCGGTCGAGCCCGTGGCCATGGAGCAGGGCACCTGGCGCGGCGTGGTGGCGGGATCGGAGCAGGTCGCCGCTTCCGGCATCTACAGCGCGAAATGGCGCGAGGTGGGCGGCGCGTGGCTGCTGGAAGCCGAACTTTTCGTGACGTTGGCGTGAGGCCCTCAGGCGGCGCGGGTCACCCGGTTGCGCCCATCCGCCTTGGCGCGATAGAGCGCGCTGTCCGCGCGCCTTAGAAGGCTGTCCAGCGCTTCGCCGGGCAGGGGCACGGCCATGCCGAAGCTGGCGGTCATGCGGACGACGCCGCCAGGCACGATGAGGGGAAGGTCGGCCAGGCGCTGTCGCATGACGTCCAGCTGGGCTTCCGGCTCCGTCCCGCATGCGCTGTCCGGCGCCTGGGCGAGAAGCACCGCGAATTCCTCGCCGCCCAGCCGTGCGACGACGGAGCCGGCGGGGGCGCTGTCGCGCAGCACTTCGGCGGCATGGCGCAGCGCAAGGTCGCCCGTGGCATGGCCCATCGAATCGTTGATCCGTTTGAAGTGATCGAGGTCCACCATCGCGAAGACCAGCACGTTATCCTCGGCCCGTCTGAGCCGGCCTTCCATGTCTTCGACGAAGGCGCGCCGGTTGGGCAGGCCGGTGAGGGCGTCGGTGTGCGCCATCACTTCCAGTTCGGCATAGGTGTGATGCAGTCGCCAGGTCAGCCAGGCAATGTAGCCATAGGCGACCGGTGCGATGAGCAGCGGAATCAGAACGGCAAAGAACATCGCATCGCGATAGAATATGGGGTTGGCGCTGCCGTCCATGAAGGAAATGTGCGTGCAAACCACGGACGCGATAACCGAGCCGCCCACGACAAGCAGCCCGGTAAGGACCAGGCGCCGGATCGTCTTGGCTTCGGACAGGCCGTTCATGACCGGACAGCATGGCGGCTTCTGGTTTCCAAATCGCTAAGACCGCCGGATGTGGACGAAGGATTGAAAAGAACATATAGTGAACAAATGCGAGTCTTGGCGTCCATCTCATGAAACCCGCGCGCGTTCAGGATCGCTTCTTCTTCGCGGTGGTGCCACCAGTCGAAACCGCGGAGCGGATCGCCGCGCACGCGCGCGCTATGGGGTTGAAGCGCGCGCGCGTCACGGCGGACCGCTTGCACATGACCTTGGCGATTACAAAGGACTTCGATCAGGGAGAGTGCCCGCCGGCCTATGTCGAGACGCTGTTGCGCGCGGGCCGAAGGATTGCCGCGGCGCCGTTCGAGATGATGCTGGGCAAAATTGTCGTCGGCAAAGAATCGATATTGGCTCAACCGGGGGAAGGCCACGCGGGAGGGAAGGCCGTCTATGATTGCATCGCGCAGGCCATGGCGGGGATGCGGGCGCCGTTGCGCCCCAAGGTGCGCTATAGTCCGCACATGACGCTGTCTTACGATACGGCCCTGACATCGCGAGGACTGCGGAAGCTGGGTTTCGGATGGCAGGTGACGGAGGTGCTGCTCATCCACAGCCTGGTCGGCCTGCGTCGCCACGAAGTGCTGGACCGCTGGCCGTTGGTGCCGCCACCGGTACGCCAAGCTAGCTTTGCATTCTGAGCGGCGAAGGTTGCAACGCAAACGGCCCCTTCCGGCCTAGGGGCGGGAAGGGGCCGTTTTCAGCTTGTTTCCAGGCGTCTTGGCGCCCGGAGAACGCTTAGAGGCCGAGCTTCTGCACGTCGCGCAGTTCGAAGTGAACCGGGCGGTTGTTGAACGTGCCGTCGACGCTCTTGTTCTTCACGCGCAGTTCGAACGGAACCTTGCCGGCATAGGCGGTGCCGCGAACGATCTTCGTGTCGCCCTTCACTTCGGTCGTGTAGCTGTAGTCCACGCCCTTGTGGGTGAAGGCTTCAGTGTTGGCGATTTCGTCGGCCTGCGCCACGGCGGGAACGAACGCGAGCGCGGCGGCGAAAGCGAAAGTGGTCTTGATCATGGCAATATCCCCTGTCTCAGGAAGGAAAGATTGCCTTGGGCACCCGTTATCTTGTTGTTAGGCGACATAATGATTGTGCGTGTGCGAGCAAGTGTATTTGCGGACGGTCTGATTGCAAAAGATGCAATTCACTCGGGATTTTTAACGAAAACATAAGCGTATTGGCGAAAGGCCGTTGCCAAAACCGCGTCCTGAAAACGGGATGTGGCGGCCGGAGTGCCGTAGGGCACGGGGCGTCGCGCCGCCATATGCTGCGGTGCGGTGTCGCGTCAGCGCTTGCGGACGAACTCGGCGCGCAGCACGAGTCCCTTGATGCCGTCGAACTTGCAGTCGATTTCCTGAGGATCGCCGGTCAGGCGGATCGACTTGATCAGCGTCCCGCGCTTGAGCGTCTGCCCCGCGCCCTTGACGTCCAGATCCTTGATCAGCGTCACCTGATCGCCGTCCGCTAGCAGGTTACCCACCGCATCGCGTACTTCGATGGAGCTTTCCGCCGCGCGCTTCGCCGCAAGATCGGCCGCGGTCATCCATTCGCCGCTGTCTTCATCGTAGACGTATTCGTCGTCGCTCATGTCCGGCATCCTGTAATGAGGGGATCGCCTGTGCCCATGGCAGCCCGTTGACCCTATGGCCAGTGTTTCCGGTCTGCCGCCGTCATCATGGCGCATGTATTTCTTTTGTTCCCAGATGTAATCAGGCAAGCAAGGCCGATGACTTCCCCGAACCGCCATACCGTCACCTTCATCGCCACTACCATCTTCATCGACGCGATGGGGTTCGGCCTTGTCATGCCGGTATTGCCGCGCCTGCTGATGGATGTGGGCGGCCTGGATCTGGCGCAGGCCATCGGCGTCGGGACATGGATGGGGCTGGCCATGGCGGTGGCAAGCTTCATTGCGGCCCCGGTGCTGGGCAATCTCAGCGATGCGGTTGGGCGGCGACCGGTTCTGCTGGCGGCGCTGGGCGGGCTGGCGGTCGACTATGCCCTGCTCGCGCTGGCGCACACGCTGCCGCTGATCTTCCTGGGGCGCGTGCTGTCGGGCCTTTTCGGCGGGAGCTACGCGCCGGCGCAGGCGGCCATTGCCGACGTCACCGCGCCACAGGATCGCGCGCGCAACTTCGCCATGGTCAGCGCCGGCTTCGGCGTGGGCTTCGTGGTCGGACCGGCCCTGGGCGGGCTGCTGACGGGATGGGGCGATCGCGCGCCTTTCGTGGCGGCGGGTGTGCTTGCCGGCCTGAACTTCCTGTACGGGCTGACGGTGTTTCCCGAAACGCTGGCGCATGAAAACCGCCGGCCGTTTACGCTGTCGCGCGCCAATCCGCTCGGGTCCTGGCGGGTGCTGCGCGCGCAGCCGGGGATGCTGAACGTCGCGCTGGTGCTGCTGTTCTGGCAACTGGCTGGCCTTGTCTATCCGCTGACCTGGAGCTTCTATGGCATTGCCCAGTTCGGCTGGTCGGACCGGATGATCGGCCTCAGCCTGGCGGCCGTGGGCGTGACCATCGCCTTCGCTCAGGTGTTCCTGACCGGCCGCGCGGTGCGCCGCCTGGGCGAGCGCGATGCGGCGACGGTGGGAATCATCGGCGCGGCGATCGGCTTCGTGACGTATGCCTTCACCACCTCCACGATCGTCGCTTTCGCCATCCTGGCCGCCGTGGCGGTGCAATCGCTGGTGCAGCCGAGCGTGATGGCCATGCTCTCATCCCGCGCCACCCCGGAAACGCAGGGGGAAGTGCAAGGCATCGCCTCCATGACGACGGGGATCGCCGGCGTGATCGCGCCGATGGTGCTGACCTGGCCAATGGCCTGGTTCACCGGCCCCGCCGCGCCGGTCTATTTCCCCGGCGTGCCGTTCCTGATCTCGACCGGGTTCGCGCTGATCGCGCTCGTGCTGCTGCGTCGCCTGCCCACCGGCGTGCGCGCCTGAGGTTCAGAACAGGCCCGACCACACCAGCCTGGCGCCGAGAAACACCATCAGCCAGTAAGTGATGTGATAGAACCGGTCGGGCTTGAGCCGGCGCAAAAGGCGGATCGAGACCAGCGTGCTGGCCGCCGCCAGCGGCAGCAGCATCAGCGCGGCCACCAGCACCTGATGCGTCATCACGCCCAGCGCGATGTAGCTGGGCAACTTCAGCCAGTTGATCGCCGCGAACAGGATCGAGTTGGTGCCGACGTACGTCACGTGCGGCAGCTTGCGCGGCGCCACCCATATCTGGAACGGCGGGCCGCCGGCATGGGCGATCTGGCTGGTGAGGCCGGTGGTGGCGCCGAACAGCAGGCCGACCCAGCCGGGTGAGGTCGATGCGGCGACCACGCGATGTCCGCGCTCCAGCCACAGCCGGTAAAGCCCGAAGCCCAGCGTGATGGCGCCCAGCGCAGCCATCAGCACGTTCTCGTTGACCCAGGCGGCGAAGGCCCAGCCGATGCCGATCCCCACCACCGCGCCCGGCAGCATCCAGGCTACGATCCAGCGGTCCCAGCTATGCCGGAACGACCAAACGCTGATCACGTCCTGCGCGATCAGGATCGGCAGGATGATCGCGGCGGCTTGGGACGGGGGCAGCGCCAGCGCGACCAGCGGCGTCGCCAGCACGCCAAGCCCGGCGAAACCGCCCTTGGCCATGCCCACGAGAACCACGGCCAGCGCGCAAACGAACAGGGTGAAGGGATCGGCCAGCAGCATCGTGGAATTCAACCCTTGCGCCGCGCGAACGGCCAGTCGATCACGTTGGCGACCCACAGCGCCAGCCAGACCAGCACCGGCTGCGCGAACATGCGGGGAATATGATAGGCAAAGCCGAAACCGTGATCCGCTTTCGCCATGTCCAGCGCGAAATGGTGGATGTTCGCGGGGAACACGCAGACCGCGTAGAGCGCCAGCCCGATCCCGGCGGCGCGGCGCAGGCCGCGCGAAACGGGCTGGGCCAGGCCGATGGCGCCCAGCAATTCCGCCCATCCGGTCAGCATCACGACCAACTCGGGCGCGGGAACCCACGCCGGCATGATCGAAAGGAACGGCGCTGGACGGACGATATGAAGCACGCCGGCCAGCGCGTAGAACGCCGCCAGCAGGAAGCGGGAGGCGATGCGCGCGATGCTGTCCTTCATGCGCCCGGTTCCCAGCCCGGCGGGGCGAGCGTGAAGCCGGAGAACTCAAAGGCAGGGGCGACCACGCAGGACACCAGCGTATAGCCGTGCGGCCCTCCGGCCACGGGGGAGGCCGCCTGCCAGTGCTGTTCGGGCACCACCGCCTGCACGCTGTGCCCAGTCTCGACATCGGGGCCGAGCCGGTGTGTTGCCGGAGCGGCGTGGTCGTGCGCGGCGATCCGCAGGTCCAGCGCGTCGCCGCCGTGCCACAGCCAGATTTCGGCGGCGTCCACCCGGTGCCAGTGCGACGCTTGCCCCGCTTCCAGCAGGAACAGGATCGCGGTGGCGGCCGCGCGCGTGCCCGGCTGTGCCGGTGCGCGCCAGGTCTCACGATACCAGCCGCCTTCGGGGTGTGGCGACAGCCCCAGCGTGGCGATGAGAGAGGGGGCGGCAGCCATGGTGCTGCCTTGCCGGCGCGCCCGCCTGCCGTCAACGCCTACCAGAGCGCGGGGACAAGCCCGAGTGGAAAGGGTTCGACGGGTATCCAGCCGAGGGTGGCGATGGTCCCGTTGCTTTCCCGGGGCGCACGCCCATCGGCAAGCGACCAGGTGATGTGCCAGACCAGTCCGTCCGGCCGCGCAGTCGAACCGTCTATCCGCACGACGAGCGCTTCCACGCCGGCATCGTCGTCGCACCGGCCGATAACTAGCGCTTCGCCCACCGGGCATGGCGGCGCGCGATCATGCAGGTTGAGCGTGACATGGTCGGCGATCACGCGCGGATAGCGCGGCGGGAAGCGGAGAAGCAGCGCCGCGCGGCAGCGTTCCTCCAGCTTCCAGCCGACGGGCATGATCCGTGCGAACTCAGTCGCGCAGCAGTTCGTTGATCCCGGTCTTGCTGCGCGTCTGCGCGTCCACCGTCTTGACGATCACGGCGCAGTACAGCGAAGGGCCGGGCGTGCCATCGGGCAGGGGCTTGCCGGGCAGCGAGCCGGGCACGACCACCGCATAGGGCGGCACGCGGCCGATGTGGACTTCGCCCGTCGCGCGGTCGACGATCTTGGTCGACGCGCCCAGGAACACGCCCATGGACAGTACCGCGCCCTGGCCCACGATCACGCCTTCGGCCACTTCCGAACGCGCGCCGATGAAGGCGCCGTCCTCGATGATGACCGGGCCGGCCTGCAGCGGTTCCAGCACGCCGCCGATGCCCGCGCCGCCCGAAATGTGCACGTTCTTGCCGATCTGCGCGCAGGACCCGACGGTGGCCCAGGTATCGACCATCGTGCCTTCATCGACATAGGCGCCGATGTTGACGAAGCTGGGCATCAGCACCACGCCCTTGGCGATATGCGCGCCCCGGCGGGCGACGGCGCCCGGCACCACGCGGAAGCCGGCGTCGCGGAAGCGGTTCTCGCCCCAGCCTTCGAACTTCGACGGCACCTTGTCGAACGCGGGCGCGCCGGCCGCGCCGCCATCGATCACCGCGTTGTCGTTGAGGCGGAAGGAAAGAAGCACCGCCTTCTTGAGCCACTGGTTGACGCGCCATTCGCCGTCGATCTTTTCCGCCACGCGGGCCTTGCCGGAATCGAGCAGTTCCAGCGCCTGTTCGACTACCGCGCGCACGTCGCTGCTGGCGGGCGTCACGCCGTCACGCGCTTCCCATGCGCTTTCGATGGCAGCTTCGAGCTGGGCGGTCATCTTGGTCTCCCCACTGTTGGATTGCCCGCAAGTGCGGGCGGCGCCTGCGGAACAGGCCTGAAATTCAGGAGCGCCGCCTAGCCCAGCACACCGTCGCGGGCAAGCGCGTCGAGCCATTCGGAAAAGTCATCGATGACCAGGTCGATCGCGGCGGGGTGCATCGCGCGGTCGCCCCATTCGGTCGCGAGATCGAGCCAGATCGTCTGCATCCCCAGCGCCTTGGCCGGGGCGAGATTGCGGGCCGAATCCTCGACGAAGACCGCGCGCTCGGGAACGATGCCGAACGCCTCGATTACGCCATGGTAGGCCGATGGCTCCGGCTTGGGCCGGTAGTTCATGGCGTGGATGTCCCACATCCCGTCGAAGCAATCCGACAGGTCGAGCGCCGCCAGCACTTTCTCGGCATAGGGCGCATCGCCGTTGGTGAACACGATCTTGCGGCCGGGCAGGCGCGTGATCCGGTCCGCCAGCCGGGGCGCGGTGGCCAGAGGAGTCATGTCGATGTCGTGGACGAACTCGAGGAATTCGTGCGGCGCAACCTCGTGATAGTGCATCAGGCCCGAAAGCGTGGTGCCGTGATCGTGGAAGTAGAGCTTCTGCACGCGCCGCGCCTCGTCGTCGTCGCAGCCCAGCAGGTTGGCGATGTACGCGCCCATGCGATGATCGATCTGGTCGAACATGCGGGTGGTGGCCGGGTAGAGCGTGTTGTCGAGATCGAACAACCAGCAATCGACGATGGAGGGATCGAAAACCATGGCGCCGCTCTAACAGCGAAGCAGGGCCGGCCCTAGGGTTTTGGGGACAGCTTGCGCAGTTTGGCATCCTTGCCGTCTTCCAGCAGCCAGATTGTGCCGTCCGGTGCTTCCTTGATCTCGCGCAGGCGGTTGCCAAGGGGGTAGCGTTCCACTTCGCGCGCGCTTTCGCCGTCGATGGCGACGCGGACCAGCGCTTCCGATCCCAGCCCCGCGATCAGCGCCTGATCTTTCCACGCCGGGAAAGCCTTGCCCGAATAGAAGAGGAAATCGCCCGGCGCGATCACCGGGTTCCAGCTGACCGCCGGGGCGGCGAATTCGGGGCGCGTGGCATGGCGCGGGATCGGGCGGCCGTCATAGTGATCGCCGTTGGACACGATAGGCCAGCCGTAGTTCTGCCCAGGCTTGACGATGTTCAATTCGTCGCCACCCGCCGGTCCGTGTTCGAGATCCCACAACCGGCCCTGCGCATCGAACTTCAGGCCCAGCACGTTGCGGTGGCCATAGGACCAGATCTGCGCGGAAACGCCGCCGCGATCGGCGAACGGATTGCCCGGAGCGGGCGTGCCATCGGGCAGCAGGCGGATGATCTTGCCCAGATTGACGCCCAGGTCCTGCGCCGGATCGAACTTCTGCCGTTCGCCCGAGGAGAGGAACAGGTACTGGCCATCGGGCGAAAAGGCGATGCGGTGCGAATAGTGCCCCCGGCCGGTCACCTTGGGCACCTGCCGCCAGATCACCTGCAGTCCTTCCAGCCGGGGCTTGCCGCCATCGGTGACGAGCTTCGCCCGCGCCACGGCCGCGCCGCGCGTGTCGTTGGTGCCGGCTTCGGCCCAGCTCAGGTAGACCGTGCCGGTCGTGGTGAAATCGGGTGCCAGCGCCACATCGCCGAGGCCGCCTTGTCCACCGTAATCGACCGGGGGAATGCCGGCGACGTCCAGCACCGGCCCGCTGGCCTGCCACAGCTTCAGCTTGCCCGCGCGCTCGGTAACGAGCGCCGAGGCCGCGCCGGGCAGGAAGGCCATGGCCCAGGGTTCGTCGAACGTGGCAACGTCTGTCACCGTGAACGGCTCCGACCCGGCGGGAACCTCGTGCGACGCGGAATCGTGCGTCGCATCTTTCTGGGCCGAAATCGGCGAACCGCAGCTTGCGAGGACGAGGGCGAGGGGCGATAGGGCGGAGAGGAACGTTCTGCTCATGCCGCCATCAATGCACATCTCTTCCGTCAGTGCCACATCCTTGCACGGTTTTGTCATCGGCGTGGACGAAGCCGGGCGCGGACCGCTGGCGGGGCCGGTGGTGGCCGCCGCGGTCGTGCTCGGCGACGCGCCGCCGCAAGGGCTTGCCGATTCCAAGAAGCTCAGCGCCGCCCGGCGCGGGGTGCTGGAGGAACAGATCAAGCTCCATTGCCGCTGGGCGGTGGGCGTGGTCGAGGTCGAGGACATCGACCGCCTCAATATCTTCGGCGCCACCATGCTGGCGATGACGCTGGCGGTCGGTACGCTGCACGCGCAGCTGGAAGGGCCGGTCGGCGAGGTGAGAGTCGATGGCAACCTGACGCCGCACGGGCGTCGGCCGGAATGGTGCTGGCCGGCGCGCGCGATCGTGGGTGGGGATGCGATCGAGCCGTGCATCTCGGCCGCTTCGATCATAGCCAAGGAACATCGCGACCGGATCATGCGCAAAGCGGCGGGCGTTCATCCGGAGTATGGCTGGGAGCGCAATGCCGGATACGGCACGCCCGAACATCTCGCCGCGTTGCGCCGCCATGGGCCTACGCCGCTGCATCGCCGCAGCTTCGCGCCCGTGGCGCAGCTTTGCCTGCTGTAGCATCGGGCCTGCTGTAGCATCGGCAAATTTTTTCGGCCGTCTTTCCCCCACAAGATGTTGAGTCGTTCCTTGTGGCGCGGACTCAACATATCGATCCGGACTCGTTCCGTTCTCCTTCTGGATCGCCTGCGACTCGCCTGATTTCGGCGAGTCGTGGCTTGACGCGGGAGTCCCGATGCAACACCCTATAGGCTGTCAGCAGGGGGATTTTCGATCGTGACGACGGCAACATTGGCGAAAGAGCGGGCGCGGGCTTTGCGCGCGGCTCCGGCGCAGGCGCTTCGGAGCGAAGCGCTACCCGTCAACCGCATCCTGCGCGGCGATTGCATCGCGGAAATGCGCAAGCTGCCCGATGCCTGCATCGACATGATCTTTGCCGATCCCCCCTACAACCTGCAACTCGGTGGCGATCTCGCGCGGCCCGATGGCAGCCACGTCGATGCCGTGACCGACGATTGGGACAAGTTCGACAGCTTCGCCGCCTATGACAGCTTCACGCGCGACTGGCTGGCGGAAGCGCGCCGCATCCTCAAGCCCGATGGCTCGCTGTGGGTGATCGGCAGCTACCACAACATCTTCCGCGTCGGCGCGATCCTGCAGGACCTGGGCTTCTGGATCCTCAACGACATCATCTGGCGCAAGGCAAACCCGATGCCCAATTTCAAGGGCACGCGCTTCACCAACGCGCACGAAACGCTGATTTGGGCGGCCAAGAGCGAGAAGGCGAAGTACACCTTCAACTATCGCGCGATGAAGACGCTCAACGACGAATTGCAGATGCGCTCGGACTGGGTTCTCCCGATATGCAGCGGGCAGGAGCGACTGCGGCGCAACGGCGCCAAGGCACATCCCACCCAGAAGCCCGAAGCGCTGCTCTATCGCGTGATGCTGGCCACGACGAACAAGGGCGATCTCGTGCTCGATCCCTTCTTCGGCACCGGCACCACCGGCGCGGTGGCCAAGCGCCTGGGTCGCGACTGGCTGGGCTGCGAGCGCGAGCCGAGCTATATCGAAGTGGCCGAGGAGCGGATCGAGATGGCGCTGCCACTCGACGAATCCGCGCTGACCACGATGCAGAGCAAGCGGTCCGCGCCCAAGGTGGCGTTCGGGCAGCTCGTGGAAAGCGGCTGGATTGCGCCGGGCGCACAGCTTTTCGACAAGAAGCGCCGCTTCGTGGCCAGCGTGCGCGCCGACGGGTCGCTCGCGCTGGGCACTGATACGGGGTCGATCCACGGCGTTGGCGCCAAGGCGCAAGGCGCGCCTTCGTGCAACGGCTGGACCTTCTGGCACATCGAGCATGAGGGCGAGATCAAGCCGATCGACGCGCTGCGCCAGCTCTATCTGCTGGCTGTCGAGGATTGAGGCGCTGACCAGGCTGTCCTAGGGCGTAAGCCATGGTCCAGAAGCTCTATATCCGTCCAATCACTTTCGCTGAGAGTCCGCAGAGCGAGGAGGGCGAGGCGGTCCGTCTCGCTGGCGGGCTGGTCTATGCCAGCCGTTTCGCGCTGCTGTTGCGCGATGGAGCGCGGCTGGTATCGCGGCGGCGGCTGTCCGTGCCGGAAATGGCGGACGCGCTGACGGCGCTGCCCGATGCACTGGCGCGCGAAGGCGAAGCGCAATGGGCGGCCTTGCGGCAGGTCCATGCGCCGCTCCAGTGCGGTCCGCGCACGATCCGGCTCGATCAGCCGCAGGTCATGGGCATTCTCAACGTCACGCCCGACAGCTTTTCGGACGGCGGCAAGTTCCTCGACAAGCCCGATGCGGCGATCGAACACGCATCCGCCATGCTCGAAGCGGGCGCGGCGATCATCGACGTCGGCGGGGAATCGACCCGCCCCGGCGCGGCGGCGGTGTGGGAAGGGGATGAGGCCAAGCGCGTGGTCCCCGTGATCGAGCGGCTGTCCGGATCGGGCGCGGCGGTCTCCATCGACAGCCGCCGCTCCACCGTGATCGAGGCGGCGCTGGCCGCCGGCGCGCATATCGTCAACGACGTTTCGGCGCTGCGCCATGATCCGCGCTCGACCGAGATCGTCGCGCGCAGCGGCGTGCCCGTGGTGCTGATGCACGCGCCGGGCGGGGCCGACGATCTTCACGCCGATGGCGCTTATGCGGATGTCGTGCTCGACGTGTTCGACGATCTGCGCGAACGGCGCGATGCGGCGCTGGCGGCGGGCATCGCGCGCGAGAAGATCCTGCTCGATCCGGGCATCGGCTTTGGCAAGACGCTGGCCGAAAACCTTGCGCTGATCAACGCGCTGCCGCTGTTTCATGCGCTGGGCCAGCCGATCCTGTTCGGCGCCAGCCGCAAGCGCATGATCGGTGCGTTGTCGAACGAGGCACCGGCGCACCAGCGCATGGGCGGTTCGCTGGCGGTGGCGCTGAAAGCGATCGATGCCGGGGCGCAGATCGTGCGGGTGCATGACGTGGCGGAAACGGCGCAGGCCTTTCGCATCTGGCGCGGGTTGCGCGACGCCGCGCTGACCGATTTTTCGCAGATGATCTGAACCGGCGGGCAGGGCCGGACAACCGCGCTGGCGACGCGCTCTTGCGCTTGCCACACGCGGCGGTCCAAGGGAGGACGATGGCCCTGATCCTCTTCAACAAGCCCTATGGCGTCCTGTGCCAGTTCACCGACGAAGGCACCGGTCCGGAACGGCCGACGCTGGCCAGCTATATCGACCGGCCGGGCTTCTATCCGGCAGGGCGGCTCGACCGCGACAGCGAGGGGCTGCTGCTGCTCACCGACGATGGGCGCCTGCAGGCGCGGATCGCCGATCCGCGTTTCAAGATGCCCAAGACCTATCTCGTCCAGGTCGAAGGCGATCCCGACGCGGCGGCGTTGCAGGCTTTGCGCCGTGGCGTGCGGCTGAAGGACGGGCCGACCCTGCCCGCCGAAGTGGAGCGCATCGATGATCCCGCCCTGTGGCCGCGCGATCCTCCGGTCCGTTTCCGCAAGAGCGTGCCGGACTGCTGGCTGCGCCTGACGATCCGCGAAGGGCGCAACCGCCAGGTGCGCCGCATGACGGCCGCGGTAGGCCATCCGACGCTCCGTCTGGTGCGCTGGAGAATCGGTGATTGGACGCTCGACGGTCTGGCGCCCGGGCACTGGTGCGATGCCGCCATGCCCGAAAAGGGAAGGTGACCTTCGCGATCCGGAACGCACCTGAACGGGACGGCCGGCACGAATTTGAACGTCAGGCTGCTCTTGCCAGCCTGCGCAGGGTCTGTGGCGGTTGGCCATATTGGCGCATGAAGGCTTCGCGCATGCGGCGAATGTCGACAAAGCCAGCCTCTCGCGCGATCTGGTCCATGGGGTGCCGCGTCTCCTCGATCATCAGCCGCGCCGACTCCAGACGCATCTGTTCGACCGCCTTGGCCGGGGTGTGGCCGGTTTCGGCACGGAAGGCGCGCGCGAACTGGCGGGGCGAGAGGGCCGCGACTTCAGCCAGTTCCTCGACGGTCAGCGGATTGGCGAGGTGGGACTTGGCGAAGATCAACGCCTTCTGAATGCGGTCGCTGCTGGGGGCAAGTTCGAGCAGTTCGGAGTGCTGCGACTGCCCCCCGGCGCGACGGTGGTGCATGACAAGCCGGCGGGCGATGGCGCCTGCCACGTCACGCCCGAGATCCTTCTCGATCAACGCCACCGCAAGATCGAGCCCGGCGGTGAGGCCGGCCGATGTCCAGACTGCACCCTCGTTGATGAAGATGCGATCGTCCTCGACGCGGACGTTCGGGAAATCCTCGCGCATCTGGCGGGCATAGGACCAGTGCGTGGTGGCGCGATGGCCATCGAGCAGGCCCATCTGCGCGAGCAGGAACGCGCCGGTGCAGAGCCCGGCCACCCGGCGTGATTCGCGGGCCATCGTGCGCAGCGTTTCTAGCGTCGGTTCGTCCTGCCGTGGCGGAGGCGCAAGGCCGGCGAGCAGCAGCAGGGTGTCGACCTGGCCGACTTGTGCGATCGGGACGGTGGGAATGGCAAAGCCGCTGGACGACATGACGAGGCCGCCATTCACCGATGCTATCGAGAGCGTATAGTAATCCTCTCCCTTCACGGCGTTGGCGAGTTCGAAGGCCGCCTGCACGCCCAGCGCAAGGAACTGGAAGCCGGGGGTGAGCACCATGGAAACGTGTGGCATGCGCAGCTCCGAAAACGATGTCCTAAAAACGTAGTTTATACGTCATATCAGACATGCGCCGATGCGTCCATAAGGTCCGTGTCGAGAGCGATGGCGCTCTCCCCACAACAAAAGGACCAGGACCATGAGCACCACGAACAAAGGAACCGCTCTCATCACCGGCGCATCGACCGGCATCGGCGCCATCTACGCCGACCGCCTTGCGGCACGCGGTTACGACCTCATTCTCGTTGCCCGCAACAGGGACAAGCTGCAGGCACTTGCCGCACAGATCTCGGACAAGACCGGCCGATCGGTAGAAGTGCTGGCCGCCGACCTCGGCGATGCTGCTGACCTGGCCCGGGTCGAAAGAGTGCTGCGCGAGGATGCCAGCGTGACGGCGCTGGTCAACAACGCCGGGATCGGCACCCACACCACGCTGCTGGAAAGCGATGTCGAGAAGATGGCGGCGATGGTCCAGCTGAATGTCACGGCCTTGATGCGCCTGACCTACGCCGCGGTGCCGGGCTTCGTTGCCCGTGGGGGCGGCACGGTGATCAACATCGCCTCGATCGTCGCGGTTGCGCCCGAACTGCTCAACGGCGTCTATGGCGGCACCAAGGCCCTCGTGCAGGCCTTCACCACTTCACTCAATCACGAACTGGCCGACAAGGGCATTCGTGCCCAGGCCGTCCTGCCCGGCGCCACCCGCACCGACTTCTGGGCCCTGGGCGGGCTGCCGGTCGAGCACCTGCCGACCGAGATCGTGATGGATGCCGAGGATATGGTCGATGCCGCGCTGGCCGGCCTTGACCAGGGCGAGACCGCCACGATCCCTGCGCTGCGCGACATCGCACTGTGGAACGCCTTCGAGGCCGCCCGCGCCGCGCTCGGTCCCCAGCTTTCCGCCACTCGCTCCGCCCCGCGCTTCCACGTCGCGGCCTGACCCTCCGGCCTCACACCCTCTCCAGATCAAAGGCCCATTCCCATGAAACTCAACGGCAACACTATCTTCATCACCGGCGGCACCAGCGGTATCGGCCGTGGCCTAGCCGAGGCGCTTCACAAGCTCGGCAATCAGGTGATCATCTCGGGCCGCCGCACCGCGCTGCTCGACGAGGTTACGGCCGCCAACCCCGGCATGGCGTCGATCCAGCTCGACGTGACCAGCCTCGAAAGCATCCAGGGCGCCGCGCGTGAACTGATCGAGCGTTTCCCGGACCTCAACGTCGTCTTCAACAACGCCGGCTTCATGCCCTTCGACGACGTTGCCGGCCCCGTGGACGACGACCTGGCGCAAGAACTGATCACCACCAACCTGCTCGGGCCGATCCGGGTGACATCCGCTCTGATCGAGCATCTCAAGACCAAGGCGGAGGCGACCGTGCTCTACACCAGCAGCGTGCTCGCCTATGTGCCGATCGCCAGCAATGCGATCTATTCGGCGACCAAGGCCGCGCTCCATTCCTATGCGCTGTCGCAGCGGTTCCAGCTGCGTGGCACCGGCGTCCGGGTGCAGGAAATCGCGCCGCCGTGGGTCGATACCGACCTGATCTACAAGAGCGGCGATCCCCGCGCGATGCCGCTGCCCGACTTCATCGAGCAGACGCTGGTGGCGCTGGCGACCGACGCGCCCGAGGTGATCGTCGAGGGGATCAAGGCCATGCGCGACAACCCCGGCGCCAACGAACACGCCCTGTTCGAAGCCTTCAACGAGAGCCTTGTCGAAAACCCCATCCCGACCGGCGCCTGAGGCGCGGTCGACAGTCAGAAAGACGAAAGGAACGTATCATGTCCCGCATTAGCATTCCCGAAACCGCAGCGGCCCCCGAAGGATCGCAAGCCACGCTGGGCGCGATCAACGGCAAGCTGGGCCGCGTGCCCAACTTCTTCCGCGTGCTCTCCAACAGCCCGGCGGTGATCAATGCCCACGCCGCGCTCAACCAGGGGCTGGGCAAGGCGCTTGACCTCAAGACCCGCGAGCGGATCGCCCTTGCCGTGGCGGCGGTGAACGGTTGCGAATATTGCGACGCCGCACACACCTTCACCGGCTACACTTTCGCCAAGCTCAGCAAGGAGGAAGTGGATCTTGCCCGGCAGGGCACTTCCGCTGATCCTCATGCTGCTGCGGCCACGGCCTTTGCTCGCAAGGTGGCCGAGGCTCGGGGCAAGGTTTCGGCAGAAGATATCGCGGCGATCCGCCAGGCCGGTTTCAGCGACAGCCAGATCGTGGAAATAGTGGCCGTCGTTGCGGAGAATTTCTTCACCAACCTGATCAACAACGTGGCTGGCACGGACGTGGATTTCCCCTCGATCTAGGGCCACGATCCCAGGTTGTCGCAACCAAAGCCGGCAATTTTCGCAGCACCATGCGTTTTGAAAACCGCATGGTGCTGCGACCTTATCGAGTGGCAGCTAACGTCAGGAAAGGTGGCGCGGCGCGGGAGAAGGCGATGGGGATCAGGTCTGCGCCTTCACCGGCAACCGAAACGGCGCCCCGAGCCGATTGAAAGCGTTCATGGCTGCGATCGTGATCGTGAGATCGACCAGGTCCTTCGGCGCGAACGCCGCCGCCGCCGCTGCGTAAGCTTCATCCGATGCATGAGTCTCGCTGACCAGCGTCACCTCTTCGGCCCAGGCAAGGGCCGCGCGATACTGGTCGGAAAACAGGTGAGGCACTTCAGCCCAGACCGGCAGCAGGACGACCTTGTCGACCGCCATGGTCTTCAGCAGATCGCGCGTGTGCAGGTCGATGCAATGGGCGCAGCCATTGATCTGCGACACGCGCAGGGAGATCAGATGGATCAGCTCATCCGGCAGATCGGTGCCCGTGGTCACATAATGGTGGACGCCGTATAGCGCCTTGGCGCCCTGCGGGGCGATCTCATGCCAGGTCAGCCTGGTGGTTTCGTTCATGATAGCTTCCTTCGTCTTCGGTGCCGCCCAGAGGGGATCATCGACTTGACGACGCAGGGGCGCGCAATGTGACACGCCCGTCGATTTTTTTGCCGGGGTGGGGGCGGGATCATTTCACAGCCGGATAGGCCGTGGTTGGAAAGGTGCCAGCAACCCGGAGGGCAGCCGATGTATCGCATCATCCTGGAATGCTACGGAGTTCCCCCAGCAGAGCGTGAGGAACCGGCGCGCGACATCACCGAAGCGTTTCGGCTTCATTCTCCGCACGAACCGATGTCCGATGCACTTTTGTGGGTATGGGGCGCCGAGAATGACTGGCGACCTCAAGCTGGTGAGCGTCGAACGCTTTCCTGAAGTTGCCTGCATCGGGTGGGGGCAGGACCCACTACGTCGACGATCGCCCATTGATTTTTTGGTGACCCCTACGGGAATCGAACCCGTGTTTCAGCCGTGAGAGGGCCGCGTCCTGACCGCTAGACGAAGGGGCCGATGTAGGTCGGGCGGGCGATGAAAAAGCACCATGCCGCGCCTGATCGGGCGGAAGCTAGTGGTGACCCCTACGGGAATCGAACCCGTGTTTCAGCCGTGAAAGGGCCGCGTCCTGACCGCTAGACGAAGGGGCCACTGGGCTAGCGCCGCTGGGCAGGACCGCGCCTCTACGGGGGTGAGGGCGGTCCGTCAAGCGCCGATTTCATCATTTTCCTCAGTCGGCGAATGCCGCGTCCTCGACGTGCAATTCGGCGGTGGGGCGGCTGCCCCAGTCATCGATCCGGGCGCGTCCGGCGAGCCAGAGTTGACGGCCCCTGGTGCCGTGAAGCAGCGTCTGTCCCAGCTCGCTGGCGGCGGCGCGAAAAGCGATGGCCTTGAACGACCGGCCATCGGCCCCGCTTGCCACCATGCGGACGTGATCGGTGCCGACCAGGTCGCACTTGACCAGCCGCACCGGCCCCACGGCGATGCGCGGCCCCGGCCATCCCACGCCATACGGCCCGCCGGCTTCGAGCGTGGTGACGAGATCGGGCGTCAGTCCGCCGGGGTTGAGCGACAGGTCCAGCAGCAGCGATTGCGTGGCGCGCGCCGAGGCGACATCGCGCGCCAGCCGTTCGTCCAGCCAGTCGGCCAGCCGGGGGAGGGTGGCGGGATCGATGGTGAGGCCGCAGGCCATGGCGTGCCCGCCGCCCGCCACCAGCAGCCCGTTCTCGCGCGCGGCGATGATCGCAGCGCCCAGGTCCACCCCCGCGATCGAACGGCCCGATCCCTTGCCGTTGCCGGCTTCGTCGGCGTCGAGCGCGATGACCAGCGTGGGCTTGCCGGTCTTTTCCTTGATGCGGCCGGCGACGATGCCGATCACGCCGGGGTGCCAGCCTTCGCCGGCCAGGACGTTGACCGCGCGGTTGTGCTGGCCATCGACCTGCATTTCGGCCGCTTCCTGCACCGCCTGTTCGATCGCGCGGCGTTCGTCGTTGAGCATGGACAGGCGCGTCGCGATGTCGCGCGCCTCTTCCGCGTCGTTGGTGGTGAGCAGGCGGACGCCGAGCGAGGAATCGCCGATGCGCCCCGCTGCGTTGATGCGCGGGCCGAGCGCGAAGCCCAGATCGCTGCAGGTGGGCGCGCGGTTGAGCCGGCTGGCGTCGATCAGCGCGGCAAGGCCGGTGTTCTCGCGCTTGGCCATGACCTTGAGACCCTGCGCCACCAGCGCGCGGTTGAGCCCCTTCAACTGCGCCACATCGGCCACGGTGCCCAGGGCGACGAGATCGAGCAGGCCCATCAGGTCCGGCGCGGGGCGACCGTCGAAATAGCCGCGCGCGCGCAGCGTGCGGACCGTGGCGACGGCCAGCAGGAATGCGACGCCGACAGCAGCAAGGTGTCCGTGAAGGGCCGCCTCGTCGCTTTCGTCCAGCCTGTTCGGATTGACCAGTGCGGCGGTGATGGGAAGCTCTGGCGGGCACTTGTGGTGATCGACGACGATCACGTCCACGCCTTCGGCATGGGCGGCGGCCAGCGCTTCGTGCGCCATCGCCCCGCAATCGACCGTCACGATCAGCGAGGAGCCTTCGCGCGCCAGCCGGACCAGCGCCTCGCCCGAGGGGCCATAGCCTTCGAGCAGGCGGTCGGGGATATAGGCGCGCGCCTCCACGCCAAGGTCGCGCAGCAGGCGGATCAACAGCGCGGCGCTGGTGGCGCCATCGACGTCGTAATCGCCATAGACGGTGATCGCCTCGCGCGCGGTCACGGCGGAAGCCAGCCGTTCGGCCGCCGCGTCCATGTCGCGGAACAGCGAGGGGTCGGGCATGAAATCGCGCAGCGTGGGGCGGCGGTGGCGCTCCAGATCCTCGCGCGCGACGCCGCGCGAGAGAAGGAGCTGGTTGACGAGATCGTCGGCCAGGCTGCCGTGCCAGCCGCCAAGGTCCATGTTGCCGCCGCGCCAGCGCCAGGCGAGGCCGGAGAAGGAATGGGTGACAGCGGAAATCGGGATCATGATCCGGATGCGCTAGCCTATTGCCAAAGGGCCGCAAAGCGGTTGACTGTAATCAATGGCGGACAATGCCTTGAGTCACATAATTCGGCGCAAAAGAACGCCATGATGGTCGCGCAGGATCACACGCGGACTTCCGGAGCCTGCTTCCGGTTCCCGCGCTGCCACGAGGGATGACCACGGGGGATGACATGGGCAATCTGATGACGACGAAGCGGATGCTGGCCTGCGGCGGCCTGTTGCTGATCGCCGGTGGCAGCGTGCTGACCGCGCAGAACGCGGCCGCGCCGGTCGCGCGCTACGAGATGCGCGCCGGCACCATATCCGGCATGGCGGGGATGCGCGGCGGCGGCATGGGTGCTGCGCTGGGCATGGCCTTTGGCGGCGGGGGAGGCGGCGCGCAGCATGAGCTGTGGCTGGAACTCGGCTCCAGCCGCACCGCGGCCGATGGCAAGCCCAAGGCGGACCATTTCATGCCGGCCGGCGCGCGGCTGGGCAAATCGGTGGCGCTGAAGACGCCGGAGCGCACGCCGACCGCGCCGGGCGAGACGCATTTCGAGCGGCCCACCGGACGGATGCTGATCTTCTGGGGCTGCGGGGAACACGCGCCCAAGGGGCAGCCGGTCATTATCGATTTCGCCAAGATCGCGGCGGGGCAGATGCCGCCGGGCCTGTGGTCCAGCGCGGTGCCGCTCGATCGCTATGTCACGCCGGCCAACAGCCGGACCTATGGCCAGTGGCCGTCGGATGATGGCAAGTCGGCCCGGCCTGACAGTTCGCTGATCGGCGCGCACCGTATCGCCGGCAATTACGCGCCCGACATCAACTTCACGCTGACCAAGGACTTCATGGGCGCGTTGCAGGGATCGTCCGCCGCGCAGCCGGGCGGAGCCACGCTGCTGCGCTGGAACGCCTTGCCCGGCGCGACCGGCTATCACGCCTCGATCATCGGGGGGAAGCAGGGTGGGCGCGGCAGCAACCAGCCGGTGGATATCGTGTGGTGGTCGTCCAGCGCGACGCGCGAGTTCGGTGGCGGTCTGGCGGACTGGCTGGCGCCGGCCACCGTCGCGCGGCTGGTCGCCAACCGCACCGTGCTGTCGCCGCAGACGACGACCTGCACCGTGCCGGCCGAGGTCAAGCAGGCCGCGCCCGACTATATGTTCGGCTCGATCTACGCTTATGGCCCGGAGGAGGACTTCGCCTATCCGCCGCGTCCCGCCGATCCCAAAATCGCGTGGAAGCCGGAATGGACCGCGCGTATTCGCCACCGTTCGATGACCGGCTTCCTCGTCGGCATGGAAGGCCTTGGCGCGGCGAACGGGGCGCAGCCGCAGCGCGAATGCCCAACCAAGCCGAAGAAGCGTGGCCTCGGCGGGCTGGGTGGGCTGATCGGCGGCGCGCTGGGCGCACCCACGGGCGGTCAGGACGGCTGCTGACCGCGAATGCTGGCGATCATCTGGCATAGCAGGACCGGCGCGGCGCGGGCGCTGGCGCACGCCGCGTATGGCGGCGCGTCGCGCGGCGGGCCGGTCGTCTGATCGCCGCAGCCGACGCCGTGCCCGACATGCTGCTGGATGCCGGCGGCTATCTGTTCTGTTGCCCGGAAAATCTGGGGGCGATGACCGGCGCGATGAAGGAGTTTTTCGATTGCGCCTATTACCCGTTGCTGGGCCGGATCGAGGGGCGGCCCTATGCCACGATCATCGCCGCCGGATCGGACGGGGAAGGCGCGCGGCGGCAGATCGACCGGATCGCCACCGGCTGGCGGCTGCGCCGCGTGGCTGATCCTTTCACTGTCCTGCTCGATGCGCAGACGCCGGAACGCATCCAGGAGGTGAAGACCGTGCCGCCCGAACACCTCGAAGCGGCCGGAGCGCTGGGAGAAGCGCTTTCACGGGGGCTGGAGATGGGGATATTCTGAAGGTCGCCTGCCTGCCGCGATGCTGTCCAAGTCGGTCCTAAGTCGGGATGGACCCGCCGTGGTGCGGTGATACCATCGCTTTGGTGCAGGGTGTGCGGGAGAGCAGGCATTGACGGGTGAGCGAACGAAGGGCCAAATCCGGCTTGCCGCGCTGCTGTTCGACCCGGAAGCACGGCCCGACGCGGGGCAGATCGCGGATCTCTCGGCACTGCACGGGCGTTTTTCCGTTTCCAACTGGTCCGATGAGCATGCCGGCATCGTGGAACTGCTGCACGAGGGGTTGACCTTCGACATGGGGCATTTGTGCCCAGCCCAGGCGCTCCACATTGACGGGTTGGTGCATCGGGTGGAGTTGCCTCAAGACCTGGACGTAGATGCACTGTACGCCGTCGATCTCCTTCCCTCGCCGCACCTGGCGGGTGCCGGAAGGTTGTTGCCTGTGCTTCGGGTAATGGCGGACCTGCTTATCGATTTGACCACCCTGCCGGGATTGCGGGCGGTGGCATGGTGTCCCGCCCGCACGGTCATGTCGCCGGCGTGGTTCACCGAGGCTTGCGGTGCGTGGCTTGCGGGGGGGCCGTTCCCCGCTCTGGCATTGACGGCGCTGCACCGGGGGCGGGATGGCGGCATTGCCAGCGAGGGGCTGGCGTTCCTGACAGGGCAGGAGTTCGCGTTGCGTCCGCGGCCTGGCGTTTCGGTCGATCAGGATGCACGCGTGGCGGTGCGGCTCACGGACTGGCTGGTCGCGCACGGGCGCGTGGACGGGCCTTGCGATGCCTTGCTGCCAGGCGGCGGCGCGGTGCGCATCGAGCCTGATGGCAGCGACAAGCTCCTGGTGCGGTGCCGCTGACGCGTCCGGCATTGCCGTTCCGGCTGGTCAATTCACCGGGCCTTCCCGGCTATGCGCCCGGCCTTCAGCGGCACCATCTTCTGCCCCGCCAGTTGCTGGGGCAGCGCTCGCTGGAGGGTATGATCCGGTATCTGGGATCGGACCGGCTCGGCTTCGAGGATTTCCGCCGCAACGGCTTGCTATTGCCTGCGACCGAACGTGCCGCGCAAAGGATCGGCCTTCCGCTGCATCGCGGGCCGCACCGGCGCTATAACGAGGTGGTGGTCGACCGGGCCGGCCAGATCGAGTTCCATTGGCGCAAGGTGCGTGCCCGGCATGGCGACCGGGCGGATGTTGAGGCGCTTATGCGTTTCGACTTGCTGCAGCGCGCGTTGCGTCGCCGTCTGCTGGATCCCGCGCGATGGCGCGGGGCGCCACTCAACCGCCGCGATCCCGCTCTGGATTTCAGCC
The DNA here is from genome assembly GCF_003856955.1 of Novosphingobium sp. LASN5T. Classification (NCBI taxonomy): domain Bacteria; kingdom Pseudomonadati; phylum Pseudomonadota; class Alphaproteobacteria; order Sphingomonadales; family Sphingomonadaceae; genus Novosphingobium; species Novosphingobium sp. LASN5T. The sequence continues at coordinate 55,861 of NZ_RQSI01000012.1, read as the reverse complement.
ACCTCGACAGGATGGCGGATTTCCTGTGGAGCGGGACCGCCGCGTGAAAGTCAGGACAGGAATGGTGCGGTGTTCGCCGCCAAGGCGCTGGCCGCCGCCTTGTATTGCTGTTCCAGCCTGGCGACGCGCTCGGCCACGGATTCGACGGCCTTGACCGCGCCGATGCCCTGGCCCGAACCCCAGATATCCTTCCATGCCTTGGCGTCGGTGTTCCCGCCCGAACCGAAGTTCATCTTCGACGGATCGCTGACAGGCAGGTTGTCGGGATCGAGGCCAGCGTTCTGGATCGAGCTGCGCAGATAGTTGCCGTGAACGCCGGTGAACAGGTTGGAATAGACGATGTCGCTGGCCGAACTGTCGACGATGGCCTGCTTGTAAGCATCGATCGCGCGTGCTTCGTGCGTGGCGATCCACGCGGAGCCGATATAGGCGAAGTCGGCGCCCAGCGCCTGCGCGGCCAGCACCGAATTGCCGTGGGCGATGGCGCCCGACAGCGCGATCAGGCCATCGAACCAGCTGCGGATTTCGCGCACCAGCGCAAAGGGGGACTGCGCGCCGGCGTGGCCGCCCGCGCCGGCCGCCACCGGGATCAGCCCGTCCGCGCCTTTTTCGATCGCCTTGCGCGCGAACATGTCGTTGATGACGTCATGCAGCACGATGCCGCCCCAGCGGTGCGCCGCCTGATAGACGTCCTCGCGCGCGCCGAGCGAGGTGATGAGCATCGGCACCTGCCACTTCTCACACAGTGCCATGTCTTCATCGAGGCGGTTGTTGGTGCGGTGGACGATCTGATTCACCGCGAACGGAGCGGCCGGCCGATCCGGATGCGCGCGGTTGTGCGCAGCGAGTTCCTCGGTGATCTGGTGCAGCCATTCGTCAAGCTGGCTGATCGGCCGGGCGTTGAGCGAGGGGAAGCTGCCGACGACGCCCGCCTTGCACTGGGCGATCACCAGCTCTGGCCCGGAAATGATGAACAGCGGCGAAGCGATGACGGGGAGGCGCAGGTTCTGGAACAGGGCGGGCAACGGCATGGATCAGCTCTCTCGCAATTCGTTTAATCGATCGATTAACGGCTGCATATGCAGTCGCGCGCGTCAAGTCAAAGGTTCGCGCGGGCGTGGCGTTCAGCCGGCCGGCAGGACGTCTTCGATCCCGTAAACCCGCGCGGCGGTTCCGGCAAAGAGCGCGCGCTTTTCCGCCGCCGAAGCGCCGGCGGACAGGCGCTTGAACGCGTTCCAGAGGGTCACGTAGTCAGCGCCCCATTTGTCGACCGGGAAGTTGCTTTCGAACATGGCGCGGTGCGGCCCGAACGCATCGATGCAGGTTTCGATATAGGGCCGCCACATCGCGGCGAGCGCGATCGAAGAGAAGCCCTCGGCCGGCCCTTCCTCGGGCATCCCGCAGAAGGCCATGGCAAGGCCGCCGAGCTTGATCGACACGTTCGGGCATTCGGCCAGCGTGCGGATGGCCGACCGCCAGGTATCGAACCGGTCCGGCAGCTTGCCGCGATAGCTGGCGATGTTGAGCGGCGTGCCGCAGTGATCGAGCACGATGGTGGTATCGGGAAAGGCGCGCGCCAGATCGATCACGTCCTGCAATTGCGGTTCCAGCACCCAGGCATCGAACGTCAGCCCCATCGGGGCGAGGTGGCGGAAACCGGCGCGGAAGGCATCGCTGGCGAGCAGGCCGGGCGGGGCGTGGAACGGCGGCCCGAGCACTTCGGGGTCGGCATCCCACGCCCCCTGGTGGCGGATGCCGCGAAAGCGGCCGTTGCCGGCTGCCGCAAGCGCTTCGAGCACGGGTTGCGCCGCATCGCCCAGCGTCAGGTCGGCGTGGCCGATGATCGCGGCGCAGGCGCGCAGATCGCCATAAATGCCACTGGCACTTTGCGCGGCGACGCCGTTGACGAATTCCACTTCGCCCACGGGGCGCAAGTCTGCGCGGGCGTCGGCGCGATAGAACGCGCCGCATTCCATATAGACGGTGCCTACCACGCGATGCCCGCTCTGCGCATCGGCGCGCAGATGATCGAACACGTAGAGCGGGGAAAGCGCCGCCGCCTGGATGAACGGGTGATGCGGTTCCGGAAAGGCGGCCAGAAGCGGCGAAAGATCCCACAGGTGATGGTGCGGGTCGATGATCGGAAGATCAGGTTCCAGAATCGCTTCAGGCATGTCGGCTCCCAAATGCACGGCCTCTTGCGGGCCTGCGCCGAACTATGGAGCAGGCCACACAAGAAGCAAGAGCGGCAAGGGGGGATGCCGTCGGAATTTTAACCGATCGGTGAAACGCTATCAGCGCGCGGTGTTGGCCGCGCTGAGAATGGCGCGGACGCTGGCCGTGGCCACGTCCTCGTCGATGCCCACACCCCAGATCACGCGCCCGTCGGGCAGCGCGCATTCGACATAGGCCGCTGCGCGCGCATTGGTGCCGCTGCCCATGGCGTGTTCGGAATAATCGCGAATCTCGATGTCCACGCCGAACCCCTCGCGCAGCGTAGCCACGACCGAGGAAATGAGGCCGTTGCCGCGCCCGCTGACGGTCTGGATCTGGCCGTCGATCTCGATCTTGCCGGCGAACACGCGGGTGCCATCGGGCGCGCGCGATTCCTCATAGTCGACAAGCTGGAAGTGCTGCGGGGACTCAAGGCGATAGACCTTGCGGAACACATCCCAGATGTCGCCCGCCTGCAGTTCACGGCCAACCTCGTCCGCCAGTTCCTGCACGTGCCGGCTGAAGTGCGCCTGCATCTTCTTGGGCAGCTTGAGGCCCTGGTCCTGTTCCAGCACCCAGGCGAAGCCGCCCTTGCCGGACTGCGAATTGACGCGGATCACCGCTTCGTAGCTGCGGCCGAGATCGGCGGGGTCGATCGGCAGGTAAGGCACGGCCCAGAGTTGGTCGTTGCGCGCTTCCTGCGCGGCAAAGCCCTTCTTGATCGCATCCTGGTGCGATCCGGAAAAGGCCGTGAACACCAGTTCGCCGCCATAGGGATGGCGGGCCGGCACGGGCAGTTGATTGCAATATTCGACCGTCTGGATCACCTGGTCGATGTCCGAGAAATCCAGTTCCGGATCAACGCCCTGCGTGTACAAGTTGAGTGCGACGGTGACGAGGCAGCAGTTGCCGGTGCGCTCGCCATTGCCGAACAGGCAACCTTCCACGCGATCGGCGCCGGCCATCAGGCCCAGTTCGGCGGCTGCGACGCCGGTGCCGCGATCGTTGTGGGTGTGCAGCGAGATCACCGCGCTTTCGCGGTTCGGCAGGTTGCGGCAGAAATATTCGATCTGGTCGGCGTAGATGTTCGGCGTCGCGGCTTCCACCGTCGCCGGCAGGTTCAGGATGATGGGCTTTTCGGGCGTGGGCCGCAGCACGTCCATCACCGCTTCGCAGCAGGCGATGCTGAAATCGAGTTCGGCGGTGGAGAAGGTCTCCGGGCTGTATTCGAAATGCCAGTCGGTCTGCGGGAAGCGCGCGGCCTGATCGCGCAGGTTCTTGGCCCCGGCGATGGCGATGTCCTTGATCTGCGCCGGTTCCATGCCGAACACCACCGTGCGCCACAGCGGCGATACCGCGTTATAGACATGGACGATCGCCTGCTTGGCCCCGGCCAGGCTTTCGAACGAGGTCTTGATCAGGTCGTCGCGCGATTGGGTCAGTACCTGGACGAACACGTCATCGGGAATGTGGCCGCCGTCGACCAGACCGCGGATGAAATCGTACTCGGTCGCGCCGGCGCTGGGGAAGCCGACTTCGATTTCCTTGAGGCCCACCTTCACCAGCAGATCGAAGAAGCGCTGCTTCTTGTCGGCATCCATCGGATCGATCAGCGACTGGTTGCCATCGCGCATGTCGGTGGAAAGCCAGCGCGGCGCCTTGGTGATAGTGCGGCTGGGCCACTGGCGGTTGGGCAGGTCGATCTGCGGAAACGGGCGGTACTTGACCGAAGGGTCTTTCAACATGGTCATCTCGGGAAAACTCGGAGCTTGCAGGCCGCTGTGGCCCTGTAATGTGACGTGCGATTTGTGTCCCCTGGGCGCCGCGCACGCCGTGGGACCGACGCGTCAGCTCACGCCCAAGGGCGAATAAGTCGAAGGGTAAGGTCCAGCCGAGCGATCATGGCACAAGCCTATGGTCAATTCGCAAGCGCTTGTCCAGAATGAATGGAGCACGAAAGACGGGTGCGGGCTGCACCTGCGATCAGGAGAGGATACCCGCGCACATGCAGATCGAACCGTTCACGCTCCACGTTCCGCAGACGCAGATCGACGACCTTCACCGGCGGATCGACATGACGCGCTGGGCCGAACAGGAAACGGTGGACGACTGGTCGCAGGGCACGCCGCTGGCGGCGTTGCGCGAACTGGTCCGCTACTGGCGCGAAGAGTACGACTGGCGCCGGTGCGAGGCGTGGCTGAACGCGACCGGCCAGTTCACCGCCCGGATCGACGGACTGTCGATCCACTTCCTGCACGTCCGTTCGCGTCACGAAAACGCCACGCCGCTGGTGCTGACGCACGGCTGGCCGGGTTCGATCCTGGAGTTCCGCAACTGCATTGCGGCGCTGACCGATCCTGAAGCGCACGGCGGCACGGCGGAGGATGCGTTCCATGTCGTCATTCCCGCGCTGCCGGGCTTCGGTTTTTCGGGCAAGCCGACGCAGGCTGGCTGGGGCGTCGAAAGGATCGGGCGGGCCTGGGGCGAACTGATGCGCGGGCTGGGTTATGCGCGCTGGTTCGCGCAAGGGGGCGACTGGGGATCGGCGGTGACGACCGCGATTGCGCTGCAGAAGGTCGAGGGATGCGCCGGCATCCACCTCAACATGCCTATCGCGCGGCCGCAGCCTGAAGACCTTGCCGCGCCTTCGCCCACCGAAGTGCGCGCGCTGACCGCGCTCCAGCACTATCAGGACTGGGATTCGGGCTATTCCAAGCAGCAGCAGACCCGCCCGCAGACGGTGGGATATGGCCTGGTCGATTCGCCCGTGGGGCAGGCCGGCTGGATCTATGAAAAGATGTGGGCGTGGACGGACAATGCCGGACGGGCCGAAGACGCGCTCGATCGGGACGCCATTCTGGACAATATCATGCTCTACTGGCTGCCGGCGGCCGGTGCTTCCTCCGCCCGTCTGTACTGGGAAAGTTTTGGCAGTTTCGCGGCAAAGGATATCGATCTGCCCGTAGCGGTCAGCGCGTTTCCCAAGGAGATTTTGCCCACGCCGCGCAAGTGGGCGGAACGGCATTATCGCAAACTCGTCCACTGGGGAGACATGGAGAAGGGCGGGCACTTCGCGGCATGGGAGCAGCCCGAAGCGTTCGTACGCGAACTGCGGATCGCATTCGGCAAGATGCGCTGAACGGACAGACCGCGCGGTTCAGCCGCAGCGCGCGGAGACCACCAAGCCGTTCTCGTTGACCATCACGTTCAGGCGCTCGGGCGCGAAATCCTCGGTCACGACGTTGCCCGGGTGAACCCAGCGGATCACTTCGTGGTTGACCGCCTTGCGCACCGCCAGGTGGAGATCGAGCGTTTCGCGCTTGCCGAGAACACCCTGCACCTTTTCCGCGCCACAGCTGGCCGCGGGCAGGGGGTCGGCAAGTTCCGCCGTTTCGCTGCCCGCGCTTGGGGGAGCGTCTTCGAAAGCGCCGACGGCTTCATAAGCCTTCGCGCCCGATTCCTCGGCTTGTTGCGACGGCTTGGAATCGCACCCGCCAAGAGCGCTGCACAGGACCAGCCCGCCCGAAACGGCCAGTGCGCGAACCATGGATAGTTATCCTTCGTGATGTCTCCAGAATGGAGATAATCAGACAGAAGTTACTGGTCCATTGCCATTCGTCGAATGGAGGAGATGTTTGTGGAATAAAAACGGTGCGGACCGTGCCCGCACCCTTGGGATACGTGCATTGGCAGCACACCGAAGCCCGGAAGGGCCGGGGCGCGCCAGCGGCGGCGCCCCGGTGCCTCGCCATCAGTTCTTGGTCTGATCGACCAGCTTGTTGGCGCCGATCCAGGGCATCATCGCGCGCAGCTTGGCGCCGGTTTCCTCGATCGGGTGACGCTTGGCGGCGATGCGCGAAGCCTTCAGTTCGGGCTGCCCGGCGCGGTTGTCGAGCACGAAGTCCTTGACGAAGCGGCCCGACTGGATGTCGGCCAGAACGCGCTTCATTTCCTTCTTGGTTTCATCGGTGATGATGCGCGGGCCGGTCTTGATATCACCGTATTCGGCGGTGTTCGAGATCGAGTAGCGCATGTTGGCGATGCCGCCTTCGTACATCAGGTCGACGATCAGCTTCAGTTCGTGCAGGCATTCGAAGTACGCCATTTCCGGCGCGTAGCCGGCTTCAACCAGCGTTTCGAACCCGGCCTGGACCAGCGCGGTGGCGCCGCCGCAGAGCACGGCCTGCTCACCGAACAGGTCGGTTTCGCATTCCTCGCGGAAGTTGGTTTCGATGATGCCCGAACGGCCGCCGCCAACGCCCGAGGCATAGGCGAGGGCGATGTCGTGCGCGTTGCCGGTGGTGTCCTGATGCACGGCGACAAGGCAGGGCACGCCGCCGCCCTTCACGTATTCGCCGCGCACGGTGTGGCCCGGCCCCTTGGGCGCGATCATGATCACGTCGATGTCGGCGCGCGGTTCGATCAGGCCGAAGTGGATGTTGAGGCCGTGCGCGAAGGCGAGCGCCGCGCCGGGCTTCAGGTTGGCGTGCAGGTCGGCGGCGTAGATCGCGGCCTGGTGTTCGTCCGGAGCCAGGATCATGAGTACGTCGGCCCAGGCGGCGGCATCGGCGTTCGCCAGAACCTTGAAGCCGGCGGCTTCGGCCTTCTTGGCGCTGGCCGATCCGGGGCGCAGCGCGATGGCCACTTCCTTCACGCCCGAATCGCGTAGGTTCTGCGCGTGGGCGTGGCCCTGGCTGCCATAGCCCAGGATGGCGATCTTCTTGCCCGTGATCAGGTTCAGGTCGGTATCGGCGTCGTAATAAACCTTCATTGTGCTTTCCCTCGTCCAGTTCGCCATGCTGAAGCGGGTTCAGCATCCATCGGGGCCGTTCAGCGCCGCCCTATCGGGAAAAATGGACCCCGAAACAAGCCGGGGTGACGTAGTTCTTCAGAATGTCCGTTGCAGGATCGGTTTGACGTTCAGGCGGCGTTCGCGCCCCGGATCATGCCGACGATCCCGGTGCGGCCGACCTCGACCAGCCCCAGTTCGCGCATCAGGCCCACGAACGTGTTGATCTTGTCCGGCGTGCCGGTCAGTTCGAACACGAAGCTGTGCGTGGTGGTGTCCACCACCTTGGCGCGGAACACGTCGGCCAGCCGCAGCGCTTCCACGCGCGCGTCGCCGGTGCCGGCCACTTTGATCAGCGCCAGTTCGCGTTCGACGTAAGGCCCCACCTCGGTCAGGTCGGTCACCTTGTGAACCGGCACCAGCCGTTCCAGCTGGGCGTGGATCTGGTCTATGATTTCCGGCGGGCCGTGCGTCACGATGGTGATGCGGCTCACGTCGTGCTCGTCGGTGATGTCCGCCACCGTCAGGCTGTCGATGTTATAGCCGCGCGCGGTGAACAGGCCGGCGATCTTGGCAAGAATGCCGGCTTCGTTGTCGACCATGACGGTCAGGACGTGGCGTTCGGACGCCTGTTCCTTGATCTTCATCACTGTAAGGTTTTCCTCTGGGCGCAATCGTCGGTCCGCGCCGTCAGACCAGCGCCTTGGCTTCATCGTCCATCGTGCCGCTCACCGCATCGCCGTAAAGCAGCATCTCGGTATGCGCGGCGCCGCTCGGGATCATCGGGAAGCAGTTCACCTCCTTGGCAACGAGGCAATCGACGATGACCGGGCCGGGATGGTCGATCATCGCCTGGATGCCGGCGTCTAGCTGGCTTTCGTCCTCGATGCGGATGCCCTTCCAGCCATAGGCTTCGGCCAGCTTCACGAAATCGGGAAGGCTGTCGGAGTACGAGTTGGAATAGCGGCTTTCATAGGTCAGTTCCTGCCACTGGCGGACCATGCCCATCCATTCGTTGTTGAGCACGAAGACCTTGACCGGCAGGCGGTATTGCGTGGCGGTGCCCAGTTCCTGGATGTTCATCTGGATCGAGGCATCGCCCGCCACGTCGATCACCAGCGCATCGGGGAAGCCCACTTGCGCGCCGATCGCGGCCGGCAGGCCATAGCCCATCGTGCCGAGCCCGCCCGAGGTCAGCCACTTGTTCGGCTTCATGAAGTGGAAGTACTGCGCCGCCCACATCTGGTGCTGGCCGACTTCGGTGGCGATGATCGGATCGCGATCACGGGTCAGCGCATAGAGGCGCTCGATCGCGAACTGCGGCATGATATCCTTGCTGCGCTTCGGATAGGACAGGCTCTTGCGCGCGCGCCAGCCGTCGATGCGGGCGTACCATTCCTGAAGGTCCGCCTTCTGGTGGCCGCCAGCCTTCCAGGCCTCGATCAGCTGTGCCAGCACCTTGCCGCAATCGCCGATGACCGGCAGGTCCACGCGCACCGTCTTGTTGATGGAGGCGCGGTCGATGTCGATGTGGATCTTCTTGCTTTTGGGCGCGAAGGCATCGAGGCGCCCGGTGACGCGGTCATCGAAGCGCGCACCCACCGCGACGATCAGGTCGGCCCGGTTCATCGCCAGATTGGCCTCGTACGTGCCGTGCATGCCCAGCATGCCCAGCCACGCCGGATGATCGGCCGGAAACGCGCCCAGGCCCATCAGCGTGGAGGTGACGGGCGCGCCGGTCAGCGCCTGAAGCTCGCGCAGCAGGCGCGTGGCTTCGGGACCGGAATTGATCACGCCGCCGCCGGTGTAGAAGATCGGCGCTTCCGCGGCCGCGATCATCGCGATGGCCTCGGCGATGTCCTGCCGGTTGCCTTCGGTTTGCGGGGCATAGCGGTTGCGCTGCTGCGGCGCGACCTCGGTCCACGTGGCCGAGGCGACCTGCACGTCCTTGGGAATGTCGATCACGACCGGGCCGGGGCGGCCTTCGGTGGCGATGCGGAACGCTTCGTCGATCGTCGCGGCGAGCTGCGAAGGGTCCTTCACCAGATAGTTGTGCTTGGTGCAGTGCCGGGTGATGCCGATGGTGTCGGCTTCCTGGAAGGCATCCGAGCCGATCAGCGCGGTGGCGACCTGGCCGGTGATGACGACCAGCGGAATCGAATCCATGAACGCGTCGGCGATGCCGGTGACCGCGTTGGTCGCACCGGGGCCGGACGTCACCAGCACCACGCCGGGCTTGCCGGTGGCGCGGGCATAGCCTTCGGCCGCATGGGCGGCGCCGGCTTCGTGCCGGACGAGGATATGGCGGATGCGTTCATCGCCGAACAGCGCGTCATAGATCGGGAGTACCGCACCGCCGGGATAGCCGAACACGAATTCGACGCCCTTGGCGACCAGGCTTTCGACCAGGATTTCCGCGCCGCTGCGCTCGGTTTTCACGGTACTTCGTCCCTTGTTGGGCGATCTGGGTTCCAGCTTCGCCTGTCTTGCAACTCTGCGAACAATCCAACGTATCGTTTTTCCATCCCCGGAAGAGGACGGCACTTGCTCCGACCGGGGCCGGAAATACACTGTCGGCCGAAAAATTATGGCCCGGCGCAGAGCTGGCTGCGCCGGGCCGTCTCTCCCTTCCGGGCACCCGACACAAGTCGGGCAGTTGACGGCCTGCTACTTGATATAAAATGCCATGTCAAGCAGCTATGTTTGAAATAATCCTGCTATATCGCGTCTGTCAAGGTAATTTTCGTTCGCAAGGCCGGGCCATTCCGCCGGATTCTGGTGTTTCAGCCAGGTGAACTGCCGTTTGACGTAGTTTCGCGTGGCTTGTTGTCCGGCCGCAATGGCCGACTCGGCATCGCTTTCACCGCGCAGAAATGCCGCGATCTCCGGCACGCCGATGGCGCGCATCACGGGCAGGGCCGGGTCCAGCCCGCGCGCGAGCAGCGTCCGCACTTCCTCGATCGCGCCGCCTTGCCACATCCGGCGGAAGCGCAGGTCGCAGCGGTGATAGAGCCACTGCCGATCGGGCAGCAGGATCACGGGGGCCAGGGTGACCTCGCCGCCGATGCCGCCGCTGCGCTCGGCCTGCCATGCGGCCAGCGGGCGGCCGGTCGAGCGCACCACTTCCAGCGCGCGGGCGACCCGCGTGGTATCGGCCGGGGCCAGCCGGGCCGCGCGTTCGGGGTCTTCGGCGCGCAGCGCTTCCCACGCCTGCGCGACCGGCATCGCGCGCACCGCCGCGCGGATGGCGGGATCGATCGGTGGCACGGGCGCGATCCCGTCGAGCAGGGTGCGGATGTAAAGCCCGGTTCCGCCCACCAGGATCGGCAGGGCGTCGTCGGCATGGGCCTGCGCGATTTCCGCGCGTGCCACGTCGGCCCAGTCAGCGGCGGAGCAGGCCACCGCGCCGTCCCACGCGCCGAACAGGCGGTGGGGTATGTCCTGCATCTCCTGCTCGGTCGGCCGCGCGCTCAGCACGGCGAGATCGCGATAGACCTGCGCGCTGTCGGCATTGATGACCACGGCCTTGCGCCCCTGTGCGCGTTCGTGCAGCGCCAGCTTTATCGCCAGATCGCTCTTGCCGCTGGCCGTCGGCCCTGCAATGAGCGCCAGCCGTGGCTTGGCCGGCGAGCGCTCGCCAGCGTCCAGGTCGGTATCGTGGAATGAAAGGGAATTATCGGTGCTCATCGCCCGCCTGATAGCAGAGCCTGAGACGCTTGGTGACAATCTTGCGCGCGCGATGGAAGCGATCGAGGAACGCGGTTGGGAAGTGGCCGGCGCGGGGATGCTCGAAGGGTGCGAGGAGGTCCTCGAACTCGAAGTGCTGGAGGGCGATCCGGCCGAAGTCCGCCGCATTCTCGACGCGCACTTCCCGGACAGCGACCTGCTGCTGTCGCTCCACCCGATCGAGGCGCCGCGCCTGTTCGTCTCGGATATGGATTCGACGATGATTCAGGCCGAATGCATCGACGAACTGGCCGATTTCGCGGGGATCAAGGACCAGATCGCCGCGATCACCGAACGCGCGATGCAGGGCGAACTGGATTTCGAGGCCGCCTTGCGTGAGCGCGTGGGCTTGCTGCGTGACCTGCCCGAAGCCGCGATCCACCAGTGCCTTGCCGAACGGATCGCGCCGATGCAGGGCGCGCGGACGCTGGTATCCACGCTCAAGGCGCGGGGATGCCACACCGTGCTGGTGACGGGCGGCTTTCACAGCTTCGCCGATCCCGTGGCCGAACAACTTGGGTTCGAGCGCGTCGTGGCGAACAGGCTGGAAATCCGCGATGGCGCGCTGACCGGCGGGCTTGTCGGCGGAATTACCGACAGCGGCGTGAAGAAAGCCGTGCTGCTGGAGGAAACCGCGCGGCTGGGCGAGGGGGCTACCAGCCTCGCGACCGGGGACGGTGCCAACGACATCCCGATGATCGAGGCGGCGCATTGGGGCCTTGCCTATCGCGCCAAGCCCAAGGCGCGCGCGGCGGCCGATGGCTGGATTGATCGCGGCGATCTCACCGCGATCCTGCTGCTGTTCGGCATCCCGCGCGAGGAATGGGTCAACGACTGAGGGCAGCGGGGCGGCGGGTCTTGACCCGCGCCGCGATCCGCAGGCCCAGCGCGGCGATGGCGATGCCGCCGCCGATCAGCCCGATCATCCGCGTTTCCGGCCGCGCGATGCGCCCCACGTAGGAAAAGGCGAAGATGAACCACAGCCAGTGGATGCCGACCGTGTGCAGCCGCTTCCACCACCTGCCCAGCCGGCGCATCGCGGCGTCGGTGGAGGTCAGCGCCATGGCGAAGAGGAGCACGTAGGCCAGACCTCCGCCCAGCAGGGTCTGCAAGGGCCGTTGCGTGCCGGACAGGCGCAGGAACGTGATCAGCGCCGCCAGGTGGATCATGTGGCAGGCGGCAAAGCCAAGGCCCCAGAAACGCCGTTCGCGCAGCAGCGCCCGCGTTTGCGGGCCGGGCCATAGCCGTGCCAGCGAGGATGCGCTGTAGGTCAGGATCAGCAGCGGAAAGCCGGCGCGTGCGGTCCAGCGCGCCGCAAGCTGCCAGCCTTCCGTGGACGAGCGCCCGGCCAGCAGGCCCGCCGCGAGCGCCACGAGCCCCAGCGATATGCCAAGCAGCACCTGCCAGCGTTGCTTCATCGATCCCTCCCGGTATTTTGTCGGAATTTAGGTAGTCGATTTGAAACCTATTTGCCATAGCGAGGCAAGATTGCTAAATGACAGTGGTGTAAGTAACTCGCAGGTGCATGAATGGCTACGCTCGCTACCGCCTCGATGACCGATACCGCGACGCGCGGGACCAACGATCTTCCGTTCATGCTGCCCGGCCGCCCGAAAATGCGATACGATTTCGCGAAGGCGTGGCGCCATTTCCGGGAACTGGTGAAGGACAAGGAGAACACCGCCGAAGTGTTCCCCATCTTCGAGGCGCTGCCGTGGCGCGGGGTCTACGATGCCGCGCGCGCGTTCCTGTCGACGGATCGCGGTCAGCGTATCCGGGCGAGCGAGCCGTCGCTGGTGACGATTCTCGACGATCATGAAGCGCTGCGCAAGCTGCCGGCGGGGTCTGTCGGGCAGGTCTATTGCGACTTCATGGAGCGGGAAGGTCTGTCGGCGCAGGGGCTGGTCGACGAACTGGAAAAGTACCGCCCGGCCAATTCGCGGTTCGACGATCAGGTCGATTGGTATATGCGTCGCCTGCGCGATACGCACGATCTGATGCACGTGCTGTCCGGTTATGGGCGCGATGCGCTGGGCGAACAGTGCGTGCTGGCGTTCACCTATGGTCAGCAGCCGGCGCTGGCGCACCTGTTCCTCGGCTATGCCGGAGCCATGGAGATTTCGCGGCGCGGCCGGGTCAAGGTGCCTATCTTCCGCGCGGTGCGCGAAGGGCACAAGATGGGCAAGGCGTGTTCACGGCTGGCCGAAATGCCGATCCGCGATGTCCTGGCGATGCCGCTGGACGAAGCCCGCCGGATGCTCGGCATTCGCGCGGCGCGCTACTATCCCGAAGCGCATGCCAAGTGGCGTGCGGCCGGAATCGACCCCTACGATCTGCTGGCGGCTGCCCAGCAGGCGGCCTGATCGCGGTCCAGCCCCAGACCATGTTCCACGAAGCGGGTCTTGGGGAACGCGATCCCATCGCCGCGATGCTGGCCCGCGCCTTCGCGGTTGATCCGGCGATGGCGTTCATCTTCCCCGACGCCGCCGTGCGCGCGCGCCGGATGCCGCACCTGTTCCGGCTGCTCTATGCCAGCGACGCGCGAGCGGGAACGGTCTTCGCATACGAGGGCTACCGCGCGGCGACGCTGTGGCGCGCGCCCGGCCGAACGAAAGTGCCGCTGATGGAAACGGTCGCGGGCGCGCCCGCCTTCCTGGCCGCGCTCGGCCCGGCGGTGGCGCGCGCGATCCGGGTGTCGCACGCGATCGAAAGCCACATGCCAAGCGGGCGATTCTGGTATCTGCACATCGCCGGATGCGATCCGGCGGCGCAGGGCAAGGGGCTGGGCGGCGGCGCGATCCGCGCGGGTCTCGATCGCTTCGGGCGGACGGAGGATTGCTATCTCGAAACCGCCACCGAAGGAAACATCGGCATCTACAACAGGCTTGGTTTCGAGGTCATCGACACGTGGACGGTGTCGGGCGGAGGGCCGCGATTCTGGTCGATGCTGCGGCCGGCGGGTTGATCGCCCCAAACCGGCCGCGCTCGCAATCCGTCAGGGTCAGGCTTCCATCCAGTCGTGGAAGAACGCCTCGTTGGCGGCTTTCAGCGCTTTCACTTCCACGCCCGCGACCGTGCTGCCATTGACCGTGCCGATGCGAACCGCCCCTTCCAGCATGACGCCGGGCCGCGCCGTCACGATGTAGCGCCCCTGGTCCTCGCCGAACGCCGATGCGGCGGTAAGCGGGATGTCGAGCGTGCAGCCAAGGCCGCTGCCCATGGCCATTTCCGCCAGCGCGACAAGCAGGCCGCCATCGCTCACGTCATGCACCGCCGTCACGCGCCCGTCGCTGATCCATTCGCGCACGAGTTCGCCGTTGGCGCGCTCGTCGGCCAGATCGACCGGCGGTGGCGCGCCTTCCTCGCGCCCGTGGATCTCGCGCAGCCACAGCGATTGGCCCAGGTGCGTGCCTTCGCCGCCGACCAGCCAGATGCCGTCGCCGTGTGCCTTGAAACGGACGGTGACCATCTTTTCATGGTCCAGCATCAGGCCGACGCCGCCGATCGCGGGGGTGGGCAGAATGGCCGAACCGCCGCCCGTGGCCTTGGATTCGTTGTAGAGCGAGACATTGCCGCTCACGATCGGATAATCGAGCGCGCGGCAGGCATCGCCCATGCCTTCGAGGCAGCCGACGACCTGGCCCATGATTTCCGGACGCTGCGGGTTGGCGAAGTTGAGGCAGTTGGTGATGGCGAGCGGCGTGGCGCCGACCGCGCAGATGTTGCGGAAGGTCTCCGCCACCGCCTGCTTGCCGCCTTCGTAAGGGTCGGCGAAGCAATAGCGCGGGGTGCAGTCGGTGCTGATCGCCAGCGCCTTTTCGGTGCCGTGGACCCGCACCACGGCCGCATCGCCGCCCGACTTCTGCAAGGTGTCCGCGCCCACCTGGCTGTCGTACTGTTCCCAGATCCACTTGCGCGAAGCAAGGTCGGCGCAGCCGATCAGCTTGAGCAGATCGGCGCCGATGTCCGCGCTTTCGGGCACGTTCGCCAATGGCGCCGGCTTGGGCGTGGGCACGTGCGGGCGGTCATAGAGCGGGGCTTCGTCGGCCAGCGGGGCGAGCGGAATGTCGCAAACCACTTCGCCATCGAATTCCAGCACCATGTGCCCGGTATCGGTCACTTCGCCGATCACCGCGAAATCGAGTTCCCACTTGCGGAAGATCGCTTCGGCCATCGGCTCCTTGCCGGGCTGCAGCACCATGAGCATGCGCTCCTGGCTCTCGCTCAGCATCATCTCGTAGGGCGTCATCGCCTCTTCGCGGCAGGGCACCTTGTTCATGTCGAGCCGGATGCCCGCGCCGCCCTTGGAGGCCATTTCGACCGATGAGGACGTCAGCCCTGCCGCGCCCATGTCCTGGATCGCCACGATCGCGTCCGTCGCCATCAGTTCGAGGCAGGCCTCGATCAGCAGCTTTTCGGTGAAGGGATCGCCCACCTGCACGGTCGGGCGCTTTTCTTCCGACTTTTCGTCGAAATCGGCCGAGGCCATGGTTGCGCCGTGGATGCCGTCACGGCCGGTTTTGGAGCCGACATAGACGATCGGGTTGCCAATGCCGGTGGCGGCCGAATAGAAAATCCGGTCGGTATCGGCGACGCCCACGGTCATCGCGTTGACCAGGATGTTGCCGTCGTAAGCCTTGTGGAAATTGGTCTCGCCGCCCACCGTCGGCACGCCCACGCAGTTGCCATAGCCGCCGATGCCGGCGACGACGCCCTGCACCAAATGCTTCATCTTCGGGTGATCGGGGCGGCCGAAGCGCAGCGCGTTCATGTTGGCGATGGGCCGCGCGCCCATCGTGAACACATCGCGCAGGATGCCACCGACGCCGGTTGCCGCGCCCTGGTACGGTTCGATGTAGCTCGGGTGGTTGTGGCTCTCCATCTTGAAGATGGCGGCCTGCCCGTCGCCGATGTCGATCACGCCGGCGTTCTCGCCGGGGCCGCAGATCACCCATGGCGCTTCTGTGGGCAGCTTCTTCAGGTGGAGGCGGCTCGACTTGTAGGAGCAGTGCTCGGACCACATTACCGAGAAGATGCCCAGTTCCACGAGGTTGGGCTCGCGGCCCAGCGCTTTCAGGACGCGCTGGTATTCATCCTCGGACAACCCGTGCGCGGCGACGACATCGGGCGTGATCTGCGGTGCGGTGCTTTCGGCCATGCGCGGCCCTTAGCGGCGCGCGGCGAGTCTCGCTAGCCCCGCCGTGGCGGTTGCCGTGCGGCGGAAACATTTGCCTTGACGGGCAAGTCCCGTTCCGAGCTTGACCGGTGCCGTTCCCGCCGCCAAAGCTGGGTGCGATGGCTACTAATCCCGATATCGCGTCGCTCAGTTTCGAGGAGGCGCTGAAGGCGCTGGAAGACGTTGTGCGCCGACTCGAAAGCGGTGAGGCACCGCTCGACGAATCGATGGACCTTTACGAGCGCGGCGAAAAGCTGCGCGCGCATTGCCAGGCCCGGCTCGATGCGGCGCAGGCACGGATCGAGGCGATCGTCACCGATCGCGACGGCCGCCCCACCGGCACCCGCCCCTTTGACGAGGCAGCATCGGCATGACGACCACTTCCGACCAGGATGCCGCTGAACAGAACTCCGCCGACGAAAGCGGCACGATGGCTGTGCTCAAGCCCGCGCTGGAGCAGATCGCCGAAGATATCGACGCCAGCTTCGACGCCCTGCTGGCCGTGGCCGGCGACCCGCGCGATCGCTTGATCGAGGCCATGCGCTATGCCGCGATTGGCGGTGGCAAGCGGCTGCGGCCACTGCTGCTGACCGCCACCGCGGGCATGTTTGGCGTCGATCGCGCCAGCGCGGTGCGTGCCGGGACGGCGCTGGAAGCGGTCCACGTCTATTCCCTGATCCACGACGATCTGCCGTGCATGGATAACGACGCGACCCGCCACGGCAAGCCCACGGTGCATATCGCCTACGACGAGGCTACTGCCGTGCTTGCTGGCGATGGGTTGCATGTCTTTGCGTTCGAAGTGCTGTCCGATCCCGCGATGAGCGGCGATCCGTTCGTGCGTATCGAACTGGTGCGCACGCTGGCCATGGCGAGCGGCGCGAACGGCATGGCCGGTGGCCAGATGATGGACATCGCCGCCGAAACCGCCAGCTTCGACCTGCCGACGGTTACCCGTCTCCAGCAGTTGAAGACCGGCGCTTTGCTGGCAGCCGGTGTCGAGATGGGGGCCATTCTCGGGCGCGTTCCGCCGGAAGGGCGCACGCACCTGCGCGGCTATGCCCGCGATATCGGCCTGGCCTTCCAGATCGCGGACGATCTGCTCGATACCGAAGGCGATGAAGCGGTGGCCGGCAAGGCGCTGCGCAAGGATGCGGAACGCGGCAAGGAAACCTTCGTCTCGCTGCTGGGCGTGGAGCGCGCGCGCGAACAGGCGAAAATGCTGGTCGAACAAGCCGTGCAGCACCTTGCGTCTTACGGACCGGAGGCGGACGTGCTTCGTGCCGTGGCGCGCTTCATCGTCGAAAGGGATCATTAAATGGGGGAGAGGATCGGGGTATACCCCGGCACGTTCGATCCGATCACGCTGGGGCATCTCGACATCATCCGTCGCGGTGCCAAGCTGGTCGACCGGCTGATTATCGGGGTGACCACCAATCCGTCGAAGAACCCCATGTTCACGCCGGACGAACGCATCGCCATGGTCGAGCGCGAAATGGCGACACAGGGGATCGAGAACGTTTCGGTGGTGGGTTTCAACGCGCTGCTGATGAAGTTCGCCGAACGGCAGGGCGCCACCGTGATCGTGCGCGGCCTGCGCGCCGTGGCGGACTTTGAATACGAATACCAGATGGCCGGCATGAACCAGCAGCTCAACGACCAGATCGAGACGATCTTCCTGATGGCGGACGTGAGCCTCCAGCCGATCGCGTCGAAGCTGGTCAAGGAAATCGCCATGTTTGGCGGCGACATTTCCGACTTCGTGACGCCGGATGTCCGGGACGATGTGATCGCCCGCATCGAAACGACGGGCCGGCTGGGCGACTACTGATCGCCCCGTTCCGATGGGCTGGTCCTGTGCGGAACTGCAATTCGTTCATTGCAGTGACAGCGCGCCCGGCCTATCGGCCACGGATGCGGTTTCCGGCCCGCATTCTATTCTGCCCGGATGAACGCTGAAGGTGGTCTTGCAGATGGTTTCGCGCTTCCTTGCCTCGATCGCGCTTGGCGCCGTGGTTCTCGCCACCCCCGCCATGGCCAAGAAGAAGCAACTGTCGGTGAAGCCGGACACGCCGCCCATGCAGTACGCGGTCGATACCTCGCTGAACGACGATCCCGATAATATCCTGCTGCTGGATTTGTCGAACGGTGGCCGCGTGGCGATCCGGCTGATGCCGCAGTGGGCGCCGCACCATGTCGAGCGGATCAAGGAACTGGCACGGCAGGGCTTCTACAACGGGGTCATCTTCCACCGCGTGATCGATGGCTTCATGGCGCAGACCGGTGACCCGACGGGCACAGGGCAGGGCGGTTCCAAGCTGCCGGACCTCAAGGCGGAGTTCAACGATGCGCCGCATCTGCGCGGCACCGTATCGATGGCCCGCACCAACGAGCCGAACTCGGCCAACAGCCAGTTCTTCATCGTGTTCTATCCGCGTTTCGCCCTCGATCACAAATACACCAACTTCGGTCGCGTGATCTCCGGCATGGAATACGTCGACACGATCCAGCGCGGCGAACCGCCGTCGAATCCGACCAAGGTCGTCCAGGCCTCGATCGCGGCCGACAACAAGGCCCGGCCGGCCGTTGCCGCGCCCGTTGCCGCGCCGGCGATCACGGCCGACATGCTGAGCCACTCGCAGTCCAACTGATCCGCTGCCCCGGGCGATGCGCGTCGATCTCTTCGATTTCGAGCTGCCGCCCGAACGGATAGCGCTGCGTCCCGCGCGGCCGCGCGATGCGGCGCGGATGTTGCTGGCCAAGGGTGACGGCACGCTGGCCGACCATGTCGTGCGCGATCTGCCCGCCCTGCTGCGGGCGGGCGACGTGCTGGTGTTCAATGATACGCGCGTGATCCCCGCCCAACTCGAAGGACGGCGCGGCGAAGCGAAGATCGGGGCGACGCTGCACAAGCGGATCGACCTGCGCCGCTGGCAGGCCTTCGTCCGCAATGCCAAGCGTCTGCGCGAAGGGGATGTCATCGATTTTGGCGCCGATGTGTCCGGCACGGCCGAACAGCGCCATGATGACGGCAGCTGGACCCTGTTCTTCCCCGGAGACGAGCCGGTGGAGGTGCTGCTGGAGCGTGCTGGCCGAATGCCGCTGCCGCCCTATATCGCGGGCAAGCGGCCCACCGACGAGGAAGACCGGCGCGATTACCAGACGATGTTCGCCGCGCGCGATGGCGCGGTCGCCGCGCCCACGGCGGCGCTGCATTTCACCGACGGGCTGATGGCCGCGCTGGCGCAGGCGGGCATCGCGCACGAGACGCTGACGCTCCATGTCGGCGCGGGAACCTTCCTGCCCGTGAAGGCGGAAGACACGGCCGATCACCGGATGCACGCCGAATGGGGGCGGATCGAGGCGGATACCGCCGATCGCCTGAACCGCGCGCGCGCCGCCGGCGGCCGGGTGATCGCGGTGGGCACGACCAGCCTGCGCCTGCTGGAAAGCGCGGCGGGCGAAGACAACGTGATCCGCCCGTTTGCGGGCGATACCTCGATCTTCATCACCCCCGGTTACCGCTTCCGCGCGATCGACGGCCTGATGACCAACTTCCACCTGCCGCGCTCCACGCTGTTCATGCTGGTCAGTGCGCTGATGGGGCTGGAGACGATGCAAGCGGCCTATGCCCATGCCATCGCCAACGCATACCGGTTCTACAGCTACGGGGACTCGAGCCTGCTGCTGCCGGAGGGATGAGGCAACCCGGCATCCTCGCTGGACGTTTTAGCCAGCCTTGCGGAAAAGGCGCTGAATGCTTCCGATACGGCTTGGGCGTTTTCGATCCACGGGAAATGCCCTGCTGCCCGGATTGAAGCATGGCTGACGTTGGCGCCGCGATAACGCGGGGAATCCCTGCCACCTTGCCAGACGATCCGGTCTTCCGCACCCGCGAGTACCAGCACCGGCAGCGTCCGGGGCCACCATGCCGCGCGATAGGTATGATCGAAGTGAGCGTCGGACCACTCAACCGCGGCGCTGTTGTATGGCATGCGGGAAAGCAATTCTTGTCCGGCGGGAATGGCAGACGGGGTGAAATTCCATGGAGCGGATGCGACCGCGATGGCGGCGATGTTCTCGTCGCAGCGATCAGCCTCGTAAACGGCTGTTGCTGCCTCCACCGCGCGCAGGGGGTTCCGCTGCGTCATCCCGACGAACCTTGCGTGCCATGCCGCGTCCGGTGCGCTGTCGAGCAGCACCAGACCGCATATGTGCTGTTCAAGCTGCGGCGTAGCGAGGAGATACATGCCGCCGGTGGAATGCCCCGCGAAGACAACGTTCGGCAATGCCATCGCCGCCTCGACCAGGACCTGCGGCCATACCGAATAGGGATCGGCCGGAGCGCCCGGAGGTTTCCGGTTGGAGCCATCGCCGGGCAGGTCCACCAGCCATACGGCACCCGGCAGGTCGAGCGCCGACGCCAGTTCCTCGAGACTTTCCGAACCTATTCCCGGGCCACCGGGCAGAAACAGCCAGTTGAGGAGGCCTGCCTGCCTGCCTCGGCAGCGTAGCCTTACGCCGGACGCGGTAAACAGCGTTGTGGTCATATCAGCTCCTGCCAACCCCGCCCGGGCGGGCTGAAGCGGCCGTAGCAACTCTTCTCGCCGATGGAAGGGCGGCCTCGGCCACGATCATCGCCTCACGCGCGTTTTCTGCAACTGACCGGCTTCACATTGCATCTCGTCAGCCGGCCCGACTCGTTGTAATTCGTTTACAAACGAACTAATTGGCGAGAGCGAGATTTCCCATGAACCATCGACGCATCCTGACCGGCTCCCTGCTGCCCTTTGCCCGCAATTGGCGGAGAGCGGTGGACTATGCGTTGCGCCCGTTCGGCCTGTCCGAATCCCTGGGGGCGCCGCTGATCTACCTGGGGCGCTCCGGCGGCGGGCTGAGTCAGAACGAGCTGGCCGAGCGCAGCGGGATCGGCGGGCCGGCGCTCGTGCGCGTGGTGGACCGGCTGGTGGCGATGAACCTGATGACGCGCCACATCGACGAAGAGGACAAGCGCCTGCGCCGGCTGCATCTCACGGCCAAGGGCGAGGCGCTGGTGTTCCAGCTTGAGGAAGCGCTTGACCGCCTGCGCGACGTGATCATGGCAGACGTGACGGATGAGGACGTGACGGTGTTCCTGTCGGTGGTCGACAAGGTTGGTGCCGCGCTCGACCGGCTCGATCTGGCCAGCGCCTTCCTGTCAAACGATGAGGGAGCTGGCGCTTGAACGCGCATGCTTCCCGCATGGTCTTTTCGCTCAACAGCTTCGCGGCGGCGGTGCTGGCGTTGTTCATCGCGCTGGGGCTGGGGCTGATGAATCCCTACTGGGCGGCGATGACGGTCTATATCGTCAGCCAGCCTCAGGCCGGGTCGGTCCGTTCCAAGGCGCTTTATCGTGTGATCGGAACGGTGGTGGGCGCGGCCGTTGCGGTCGGCGCGGTGCCGTTGCTGGTGGACGCGCCGGAACTGCTCAGCCTGACGCTGGCGGTATGGGTCGGCCTGTGCCTCGCCATCTCGCTGCTCGACCGCACGCCCCGCGCCTATGTGTTCATGCTGAGCGGCTATACCGCCGCGCTGATCGGCTTCCCTTCGGTCAGCGCGCCAGGCACGGTGTTCACCACCGCCGTGGCCCGCGTCGAGGAAATCTGCCTTGGCATCACCTGTGCCACGCTGATCCACAGCGTGGTGTTGCCGCGCGGCATTGCCGGCACGCTCGAAGCGCGGATCGACGGGTTCCTGCACGATGCGCAGGCCTGGGTGCTGGATGCGCTGGCCGGCGTTCACGATCCGCACAACCGCGATGTCCACAAGCTGGCTGGCGACATCACCGAATTGCACATCCTGGCCACGCATCTGCCGTTCGACACGTCGCATTACCACGATCGCAGCCTTGAGGTGGGCAAGCTGGCGGAACGTATGGCGATGCTGCTGCCACTGGCGCAATCGGTGGGGGACCGGCTCGATGCGTTGCGGCACGGGGGGGGCGTGCTCTCGCCCGCCAGCGACCGGCTAATTGCCGATGTGAGGGCGTGGGTGGTTGCGGCGGATACGGCTTCGCTCGATCTCGCCGCGGCGCTATCCCGGCGCGCGCGCGGGCTGGAGCCGGTGTTGGGCGAAATGCCGTCCGATGATGAATTGCTGCGCGCCAGTTTTCATGCGCGGCTCGCGGAAATGATCGAGGCCTGGCGCGATTGCGCGGTGCTGGCGCGGCATTTGCGCGATGGCGGAACTGCACCGGCGCCCTTGCGCGCGGTGCTCGCCGACGAGCGCGCGCGCCGGCTGCACCGCGATTACGGCATGGCGGTGTGGTCGGGTCTCACCGCGAGTTTGGCGATCCTGCTGCTCTGCGGGTTCTGGATTGCTACGAGCTGGCCCGATGGCGGTACGGCGGTGATGATGGCGTCGATCTTCGCCAGCTTCTTTGCCGGGATGGATGATCCCTCGCGCGAGATCAACAAGGTGGCGATCTGGTGGAGCTATGCCACCGTCGTCACCGGCATCTACCTGTTCGGCATCGTGCCGCAGGTTCACGATTTCTCCACGCTGATGCTCGTGCTGGCGCCCACGTTCCTAGTCATCGGCTATTTTATGGCTATTCCCCGATGGACCATGCGGATGGTGCCCCTGGCGATGGGGATCAACGGCACGCTGGGCATTCAGGAGGGCTTCTCCCCCAGCTTTGCCGGTTTCGTGAACAGTTCGCTGGCCTCGGTCGTGGGCGTGCTGACAGCCTCGCTGGTGACTCGGCTGGTGCGATCGGTGGGGGCCGATTTCTCGGCGCGGCGGATCGTCCGCCTCGCCGAACGGGATCTTGCCAGCCAGACGCGGACCGAACCGCCGCTCGCGGTGCCGGCCTGGACCGGGTTGATGGTGGACCGCGTGGGCCTGCTGGGCGCGCGCGTGGCGGTGCGGGGCGATCCGGACGATCTGGTGGCGCAGACGCTGCGGACGATGCGGGTCGGTCTCAACCTGTTGACGCTGCGCCGCGTGGGGCCGCCGCGCGCCGATGCGCCGGCCGTGGGGCGCCTGCTCGATGCGCTCCGCCGCTACTGGCGCGGCCGCGGCGAGGGCGATCTGCACGCCCGGATTGCCGAGGCTATCCGCGAAGTGGCCGCCACGCCACCCACGCCTGCCCGGCGCGAGGCGCTGCTGGCGCTGACCGGGCTGGACCGCACGCTTGTTCCCGCAGACGTCAGGACCGAAGCCGCATGACGCCCGAACTGCATCTTTACGGCGTGTTCTTCCCGCACCTGTTCGCGACTGCGGCGGTGGCGCTGGTCCCGTTCCTGTTCATCCAGATCGCGATGCGGCGGTGGCGGCTCTACCGCTTCGTCTGGCACCGCTCGCTGTTCGAGATCGCGCTGTTCGTGGCGCTGACCGGCGCCGTCTCCGGCCTTCCGCTAACCTTCATTCACTGAAACTCCTTTCCCATCAGGCGAACCCCAAATGTCTCCCCGATCCCTTGCTCCTGCCTCGTTCCGGCCGATCCTGATCGGCATCCTGCGCGTTGCCATCACGCTGGCGGTGGTCGTCCTGGCGTTCGTGGCCGGGCGCGCGATGTGGCAGCGCTACGAGGTCGATCCGTGGACGCGCGATGGCCGCGTGCGCGCCGATGTCGTCAAGGTCTCGTCCGACGTGCCGGGGCTGGTCACACGCGTGCTCGTCCGGGAGAACGACCGCGTGACGAAGGGGCAGGTGCTGTTCGAGGTGGACACGCCCCGCTACCGGCTGGCGCTGGCCCAGGCGCAGGCCGCCGTGGCAAGCGCGCAGGCGACTGCCGCCGACGCGCATTCCCAGTTGCGCCGCGCACGGATGCTGGGCGATCTCGTCTCCGCAGAGGAGCGCGAGGCGCTGGAAGCCAAGGCGGAGACAGCGAGCGCCAGCCTTGAGGCGGCGCGGGTCGCGGTCAACGTGGCGCGCCTCAACCTGGAGCGCACGCTCGTCCGTGCGACGGTGAACGGCTACGTCGCCAACCTGCTGCTCAAGCCCGGCGATTATCTGGCCGCTGGCGCGCAGGGGCTGGCCGTGGTCGATGCCGATACGATGTGGATCGACGGCTATTTCGAGGAAACCAAGCTGCCGCGCATCCACGTTGGCGATCGCGCAAGGGTGTTGCTGATGGGCGAAACCAGCCCGATCGAAGGGCGGGTGGAAAGCATCGCGCCGGGCATCGACGATCGCGAGCGGACCAATGCCAGCAACCAGCTGGCAAGCGTGAATCCCACGTTCAACTGGGTGCGGCTGGCGCAGCGCGTGCCGGTGCGGATCGCGCTGGTCAGGGTGCCGCAGGATATCCGCCTGATCGCCGGCAGGACCGCCACCGTCGACGTGATCGATGGCGCCGGGCGCACCGTCCATGCGGGAGGCCGGTCGTGAACCGGATCGGTTGCCTGACTCGCCTGGCGGTGCTGCTCGCGCCCACCCTGGTGCTGTCCGCTTGTGTGCATGTGCCGATGGAGCGCGACCGGACCCAGACCGCGCTTTCCGAAGCGCCGGCCGCCAATGCGCCCTTCGTCAGCATGGACAAGGGACCATTCCGGGATGATCCTGTGCCGGGCCAGTGGTGGAAGCTCTACGACGACCCCCAGCTCGACGGTCTGATCGAGGAGGCGTTCAAGGCGAACACCGATTTGCGCGTGGCGGCGGCGAACATTGACCGCGCCAGTGCCATGATCCGGCAGGCCCATGCGCAGGGAACGGTTCTGGCGAACCTCAACGCCGGGGCGACGGTCAACCGCGATCCGGTCGCCTTCGAAAGTTTTCAGGGTTATCCGCTGGTCAGCGGCGGTGCTTCGCTCACCTACGATTTCGACGTCGGCGGGCGCATCCGCAGCCTGACGGCTGCGGCCGGGCATGACCGCGATGCCGCGCAGGCCGCTTACGACCTGACCCGCGTCAACGTGGCGGCGGGCGTGGCCGGGGCCTATGCCGATGCCTGTGCTGCGGGAATGCTGCGCGCGCGGGCGCAGCATAGCCTTGGTCTGCTGCGGCGCAATCTGGACTTCACCAACCGGCTGATCGCGGCTGGACGCGGAACGCCGCTCGATCGCGACAACGCCGAAGTGCTGGTGGCGCAGCTGGAGGCGCAGATGCCGGGATTCGATACAGCGCAGGAAAACGCGCTGTTCCGGCTGGCGACGCTGCTGGGGCGTCCGCCGGCCGACTTTCCCAGGGAGATCCAGACCTGCGTGCAACCGCCGCGCGTGACCAGCGTGCTGCCGGTGGGCGATGGTGCCGCCTTGCTGCGGCGCCGGCCCGACGTGCGCGCGGCGGAGCGAACGGTCGCGGGTTCGCTCGACCGGATCGGCGTGGCGCGATCGGAGCTCTATCCCACCGTGCGCTTCGGCGCTTCCGTGGAGGACGTCAGCCCGTTCAAGTTTCCGGGAACACCGCGCGGCTTCTCGTTCGGCCTGGGGCCGCTGCTGTCGTGGACTTTTCCCAACCGCAAGATCGCCCATGCCGAAATCGCGGCGGCCGAAGCCGAACGCGATGCGGCGCTGGCACGCTTCGACGGCGTGATGCTGGGCGCGCTGCGCGAGACGGAAAGCGCGCTGACCACCTATGCCCACGAACTCCAGCGCAACGCCTCGTTGCGCGAGGCGCGCGACAAGGCGGCGGCGGCGCTGGCCAAGGTCCAGCGGATGCGCGCGGCCGGGCGCGAGAACGCGCTGACCGGGCTGGACGCCGCGCGCACGCTTTCGGCGGCGGAAATGACGCTCGCGACATCGGACGCCGCGCTTGCCAGCGATCAGGTGGCGGTGTTCCTCGCGCTGGGCGGTGGCTGGCAGGCCGACGCAGTGTAATCAGGCGCTTGTGATCGCGCGGAGGTGCCGCCGCACACGTTCTGGATCGGCGATGCGCGCCACCGCGCTGGCCGATGCTCCAAGGCCGCGCAAGCCCAGCGCCAGCATGTCGGCAACGAAGCCGGCCGCGTGATCGACCGAGGCCCGTTGCACCACGCTGCTGGCCATGACGATCTGGCAGCAGCCCAGCCAGTAAAGCACGCCCGCCCGCCCGCCTTCGGGTGAAACGAGGCCGTCGGCCAGCGCGGCGCGCATGTCTTCCAGCAGGCCCCGGTTGAGCGGGTGATCCTCGACCACGGTGCCGGAGGAGGACCGGGTCAGCACGGCCGCGCGCTTGGGCTCGGCCAGGGCGAAGGCGGCGGCGGCGATCATGCCTCCGGCCAGCCGTTCCAGCGGATCGGCGATGTCGCGATTGGTGCGCCCCACCAGGGCTTCCACGTCAACGCGGATCGCGCGCGAGATCGCTCCGGCGAAATCGTGCTTGTCCTCGAAATGGTTGAAGAACGATCCCTTGGCGACGCCGGCTGCGGCGACCACTTCGTCGATGGCGATCGCGTCCACCGGGCGTTCGGCCAGCAGTTCCAGCCCGGCGGCGAGCAGGGCGGAGCGGGTGCGCGCGGCGCGGGGGGAAAGCGTGGGTTCGATCATGGTCCGGTCCATCAGCGCTCTTGACCGTTTGGTCATTCATGATATTTGACTAAAAAGTCAAGTTTGAGTCGCGGCCTTCAGACCGCGGCCGGACAGAGGATGCCGGGAGACGATGGCGATGAGCATCATCCGCGTCGAGGATATTGCCCACGTGCGCTTTGCCGCGCCCGATCTGCAAGCCATGCGCGCCTTTCTGGAGGATTTCGGACTGGCCTGCTTCGAGCAGGATGGGCGGCTCTATGCCCGGGGCGAGGATGGTCGGCCGTTCCTCCATGTGACCGAACCGGGCGAGCCTGGCTTTCGCGGCGTGGGCTTCCGGGCGGAGCGGATCGAGGATCTGGAAGCGCTGGCGCGTGCCGAAGGCTTGGCGGTTGAACCGCTCGATGAACCCGGCGGCGGCTCGGTCGTCCGCCTGCGCGATCCCGATGGTTTCATGGTGGAAGTGGTGGCGGGCCAGTCGAAGGAATCGGAAAGCCCAGCCATGGCCGATCCCGTGCGCAACACCGCCAGTGCGAAGCCGCGCTTTCGCCAGCTCGTGCGGCTGGAAGGCGGGCCGGCGCACGTCCGGCGCATCGGCCATTGCGTGCTCAACGTGGCGGATTTCCGTACGTCGGAGGCGTGGTACAAGCAGCGTTTCGGCTTCCTGACGTCGGACGAGGTGGAAGCCGCGCCGAACCTGCCGCTGGGCGCGTTCATGCGCTGCGACCGGGGCGACAAGCCGGCCGATCACCACACGCTGTTCCTGGCGCAACTGCCGCAGAAGCCGGGCTTCCTGCACGCCGCGTTCGAGGTATCCAATTTCGACGACCTGATGCTGGGGCACGCGCACCTCAAGGCGCGCAAGCGCACGGCGGCATGGGGCGTGGGCCGGCACATCATGGGGAGCCAGATCTTCGATTATTGGAAAGACCCCTGGGGCCACGAACTCGAACACTGGACCGATGGCGACTTGCTGACGGCGGCCGATCCGCCGCAAAAGATGCCGTTCGCGAGCCTGCTGGCGGTGCAATGGGGCAGCCCGCATCCGATGCTGGCGGGGCGTATGGCGCCGAAGCCTGGGGTACTCGCCTTCGTCATGGCCCTGCAATTGCGCATCCGGCGGCTGTTCCGCCGCAACCCGAAAGGACAAGCCGCATGAAACTTGCCAGCTATCACGCCACCGATGGCGCGATCCGCACCGCGATCGTGGTGGACGAAACGCTGATCGATACCGGCATCGCCGGATCGATGATCGATCTGATCACAAACTGGGATGCGGTGAAGGATGGGCTGGCCGCGAAGGCCGCCGCGGGCGGTGGCGTCCCGCTGGCTTCGGTGCGGCTGGCGTCGCCCGTGCAGCGGCCGGGCAAGATCTTCGCGATCGGCCTCAACTATGCCGATCACATCGCGGAATCGAACATGGGCACGCCCGAACGGCAGGTATGGTTCACCAAGGCGCAGACGTCCGTGAACGGGCCGTTCGATCCCATCCTGATCGCAAAGGGCACGGTCACCAACGACTACGAGGTCGAACTGGTCGCCGTGATCGGCAAGGGGGGCAAGCATATCCCGGCGGACAAGGCGGCGGAGCATGTGTTCGGCTATTGCGTGGGCAACGACGTGACCGAGCGCATGTGGCAGCACGCCGGCCCGCAATGGTCGCTTGGCAAGAGCTTCGACACGCACGCGCCGATGGGGCCGTGGCTGACCACCGCCGATGACGTGTCCGATCCGCACGCGCTGGGCATCCGCTGCTTCGTCAATGGCGAGAAGCGGCAGGATTCGAACACGCGGAATCTGGTGTTCAACCTGTGGCAGCAGATCGAGCATCTTTCGCAGGCGATGACGCTGGAGCCGGGCGACGTGATCTTCACCGGCACGCCCGGCGGCGTGGGCGCGGCAATGGACCCGCGCCAGTTCCTGAAGCCCGGCGATGTGGTGCGGTGCGAGATCGATGGCCTTGGCGCGATCGAGGGCACGATGGCGGCGGAGGGCTGAGCCGATGGCCGCCGCCGCGATCCACGAATGTGACGTTCTCATCGCCGGCGGCGGCCCGACCCGCGTGACTCTGGCCCTCCTTTTGGCCCGGCAGGGCGTTTCGGTGATTGTCGCGGAGAAGGAAGCCGAGGTCTATCCGCTGCCGCGCGCCGCGCATCTCGATCACGAGATCATCCGCGTGTTTCAGGAAGTGGGCGCGGCGGAAGCCATCGTCCGTTCGAGCCGGCAATCGAGCCGCTACGATTTCCTCAACGCGGCGGGAGATATCCTGTTGCGGTTCACCGGATCGGACCGGATCGGGCCGGGTGGCTGGCCCGCCGCGAACATGATCCACCAGCCATCGGTGGAGCGGGTGTTGCGGGACAGGCTGGCGGATTACCCGGCGGCCCGCCTGGAGACGCGCTGGGACGTGCTGTCGTTCGCGGAAGACGCCGATGGAGTGATCGCCCAGATCGACACGCCCGATGGCCAGCAGGAGGTGCGCGCGCGCTATCTGGTGGGGGCGGACGGTGCGCGCAGCCCGATGCGCAAGGCCGCGGGGATCGGCTTCGAGGATCTTGGGTTCGAGGAACCCTGGCTGGTGGTCGATACCATCGTGCAGGACTTTTCGCGCCTGCCGCCGGTGAACCTCCAGATCTGCGATCCGGAACGCCCGACCACTTGCGTCCTGATGGGCGAGGGGCGGCATCGTTGGGAATTCATGATCAGGCCGGGGGAAACGCCGGAGGAGATCAGTGCGGACGCCACCATCGCGCGATTGATGGCGCCGTGGAAAGTGGATGGTGCGGTCACGTTGGAGCGCAAGGCGGTCTATACGTTCCGCGCCCGGATTGCGGAACAGTGGCGCAAGGGCCGCCTGCTGCTGGCGGGCGACGCCGCGCACCAGACGCCACCTTTCGCCGGGCAGGGCCTGTGTTCGGGCATTCGCGACGCGGCGAACCTTGCCTGGAAACTGGCCGCGATCCTCCGCGATGGCGCGCCGGACAGTCTGCTCGACAGTTACCAGCCGGAGCGCGAGCCCAACCTGCGCGCGACCATCGGCATGGCGATCATGATGGGGCGCACGGTCTGCATCACCGATCCGGCAGCGGCGGCCGAGCGCGACCGGCAGATGCTGGCAGCCCGCGCGGCAGGCCAGTCGCCCGATGGAGCGCCGGCCTATCCGCCGCTTGATACCGGCGTTGTCCTGGCGGGAAGCGCGGGTGCCGGCAGCTATTTCCCGCAGGCGACTGCCGACGGCGCGCGGCTTGACGATGCGCTGGGAGCCGGGGCGTGGCTGCTGGCGCGGGGTACCGCTGCCGGGGAAGAGGGCATTCGTTCGGCGGGACTGGATGATCCTGCGCTCGCCCCGTTCCGGCAAGCGCTGGAAACATGGCTGGATGCGCATGACGCGCCGGCCGTGCTGGTGCGGCCGGATCGCTACGTGTTCGGCACCGGCGATGCCGCCGTGCTGGCGCAAGCGTGGCGGAACGCGGTTTCCGCCGGGGGATAGGCCGACGCGCAAAAAAGGAGGCGGATTGCTCGCACATTTCGCTTAATCGGCGGGGCCTGTCGACGTAGTGTCCGGCGCATGAACTCGTTATCCAATCGCTCGCTTGTCGACATCGATCGCGACAACCTGATCCATCCCGTCGTTTCGTTTCGCGGCCACGAAAAGCACGGGCCGCGCATTCTGGAATCCGGGCAGGGCATGTGGCTGACCGATATCGATGGCCGCCGCATGATCGATGCGTTCGCCGGGCTGTGGTGCGTCAATGTCGGCTACGGGCAGGAAAGCCTTGTCGAAGCCGCGACCGAACAGCTCCGCAAGCTGCCCTACGCCACAGGCTTCTTCCACTATGGCTGCGAACCGGCGATCCGGCTGGCCGGAGAACTCTGCGCGCTGGCGCCGGAAGGGCTGGATCATGTCTATTTCACGCTGGGCGGATCGGACGCGGTCGACAGCGCCATCCGCTATATCGTGCATTACTGGAACGCGGTGGGGCAGCCGCAAAAGAAGCACTTCATTGCGCAGGTGAACGGTTATCACGGGTCGAGTAGCCTCGGTTCCGGCCTGACCGCGCTGCCGCACTTCCACCGCAATTTCGATCTGCCGCGCCCGTGGCAGCACCATATTGCTTCGCCGTTCCCCTATCGCCACCCGGAAGGGCACGATCCGGCCGCGCTGATCGCCGCCAGTGTCGGTGCGCTGGAGGCCAAGGTCGCGGAACTGGGCGCGGAGAACGTCGCGGCGTTCTTCTGCGAGCCGATCCAGGGATCGGGCGGGGTTATCGTGCCGCCGCGCGGCTGGCTCAAGGCGATGCGGGAAGCCTGCACGCGGCTGGGCATCCTGATGGTGGTGGACGAGGTGATCACCGGCTTCGGCCGCACCGGGCCGATGTTCGCGAGTCTGGAGGAAGGCGTCTCGCCCGATCTGATGACCATGGCGAAGGGGCTGACCTCCGGCTACGTGCCGATGGGTGCGGTGATGATGGCCGATCACGTCTATCAGGGGATCGCCGATGGTGGCGCCGAAGCCCTGCCGATCGGCCATGGCTATACCTATTCGGGCCATCCGGTCAGCGCCGCCGTGGCGCTGGAATGCCTGCGGCTCTATCAGGAAGGCGGGCTGCTGGCGAACGGGGTGGACGTGGGCGGCACGTTCGCCGCCCATTTCGAGCGGTTGAAGGACCATCCGCTGGTAGGCGACGTGCGTTCGCGCGGGCTTCTCGGCGCGATCGAACTGGTTTCGGACAAGCAGGCGCGCACCAATTTCGCGCCGGAGCTTGATGTCGCCGGCCGGCTTGCGCAACTGACGTGGGACAACGGCGTGATCGTCCGCTGCTTCGCCAACGGCGCGATCGGCTTCGCGCCGGCGCTGTGCTGTTCGCACGACGAGATGGACGAGATTTTCGCGCGGATCGACCGCACGCTGGACCAGTTGCTGGCGATGCCGGATATTCGCGCCGCGATGCGTTAGGCGCCTGGTTCTAGGCGGCGGCCCTCGCCCGCGTATCGCTGCGGAACGAGGCGGCGGTGGCGATGCCCAGCACCACGAGGCTGCTGACCAGTTCGATGCGCGCGCTGGGGCTGAACGCCATCGCGCCCAGCACCGCGAGGATCGCCCCGGCCGTGGCATAGCTGATGTAGGGGTGCAGCCACATGCGGATGGGCGGTGCCACGCCTTCCTGTTGGTTGCGGTTGCGCAGGCGCACCTGCGCGAAGCAGACGAACAGGTAGATGAACAGCATCAGCGCGCCCGAGGCGTTGACGAGGAAGCTGAACACCAGTTCCGGCGAAAGCACCGAGGCGGCGAGCGCGAGATAAGCAAACAGGCTGGCGAAGATGGTCGAGCGCGCGGGCACCGAGCGCCGGTTCAGCGCGACGAGTGCGCGGGGCGCATCGCCCTTTTCCGACAGCACGAACAGCACGCGCGAGGTGACGTAGAGCCCCGAATTGAGGCACGACAGCACGGCCACCAGCACCAGCAGGTTCATCATGTCGCCCGCGTGCGGGATGTGCATGTAATCGAGCGCGGCGGCGAAGGGGGACTTGCCCGGCACGATCGAGGTCCACGGCACGACCGAGACGATCAGGCCGATCGAGAGCAGGTAGAACAGCAGGATGCGCAGCGCCACGCTGCCGGTGATGCGCGCGATGGTCTTGGCGGGTTCCTGCGATTCCGCAGCCGCCACGGTCGCGATCTCCGCGCCGCACAGCGCGAAGATCACGCTGGTCACGCCCGCGATCACCGCGCCCCATCCGTTCGGCGCGAAGCCCCCGTGCGAGACGAGGTTGGCGAACGTCGGCCCGGTGGGCGAGGTGATGCCGCTGGCCCACAGCCCGGCGATCAGGATGAAGGCTAGGATCGCGCCGACCTTGGTCAGCGACAGCCAGAACTCGAACTCGCCATAGGATAGCGCGGACATCAGGTTCACCGCCGTCAGCCCGGCGAGAAGGAACACGCCGATCGTCCACACCGGCAAGTCTATCCAGCCGTGCAGGATCACCGCCCCCGCGATTGCCTCGATCGCGACCACCACCACCCAGAAGTACCAGTAGAGCCACCCGCAGACGAAGCCGGCGCGATGGCCCAGACCGATGCGCACCAGTTCGGTGAACGATCCGGCGCCGGGGTGCTGGCTGGCCATCTCGCTCAACATGCGCATGACCATCAGGATCACCAGCCCGGCAATGCCGTAGCTGACGATCACCGCCGGCCCCACGCGCGCGATGGAGGTGCTGCTGCCGACGAACAGGCCCGCCCCGATGATGCCGCCAATGGCGATCATCGAGACGTGGCGGGATTTCAGGGCGGTGCTGAGGCTGCGCGGGTTTTCAGCGGACACGGAGTCTCCGGGAGGGTCAGGGCGGGGGATGCGCCGGTCAGCGCTGGAACACGAGCTTGCCGCCCAGGAACGTCATGTCAACCTGCCCCGCCAGGATTGTCTCGGGGCTGGCCGTCAGCGGATCGAACGGCAGCACGATCAGGTCGGCCAGCTTGCCCGGCTCGATCGTGCCCTTGGTCTTCTCCTCCCACGAAAGGTAGGCGCCATTCGCGGTGTACATGCGGATCGCGTCCTCGCGCGGGATCGCCTCGTCCGCACCGTGAACCTGCCCGCTCGGCCCCTTGCGGGTGATCGCGGCGTAAAGGCCCACGAACGGGTTGACCGGAAGGTTGTCGCTGCCGAACGCCATGAACAGGCCGAACTTCTTTACCGGCGTGGTCAGCGGGTTGTTGTGCGCCAGCCGCCAGTCGTCGAGCACCT
This sequence comes from Novosphingobium sp. LASN5T, assembly GCF_003856955.1. NCBI lineage: Bacteria > Pseudomonadati > Pseudomonadota > Alphaproteobacteria > Sphingomonadales > Sphingomonadaceae > Novosphingobium > Novosphingobium sp. LASN5T. Next base: position 22,783 of record NZ_RQSI01000012.1, on the reverse strand, counting down.
GCATGTAGCGGTCCTCCAGATTGTAGAGGAAGTTCGGCTGCTGCGCGATCATGATGCTGTCGCGCTTCATCGTGGCCATCGTCGCGTCGGGCGGCATGATCGTGAAATGGTCGGTGAACCAGCGGCGGTCGGCCATCGGGTGCGCCGGATCGGGAATGGCGTTCAGCGCTTTGTCATAGGCCTGGATGGTCTGGACGATGGCAGCATCGCCGATGCAGTGCAGGCCCATCTGCCAGCCGAGGCGGGCAGAAGTATCCACCATCTCCTGCAATTCCGCGTCGGTATAGCGCCCCTTGCCACGGAAGCCGGGCTGGCCCTTGTAGTCGGCGAGCAGCCAGGCGGTCGGCCCGGTGAAGCCGCCGTCCACCGCGTTCTCCCCGATTGCGCCGAGCCGGACGTGCTCGTCGCCATAGCCGGTGTGATAGGGAAACGCCTTCAGCCGCTCCGCGCCGGGGTAGATGATGTACATCGTAATACGCGGCAGTTGGTCGCCCATTTCGGCATAGATTTCGCGCGCGCGGCGGAACGTCATGTTGGCGCCGGCCCACGAGGCGCCGGGATCGGTGCCGGCCGCGCCGCCCTTGCCGACGGGTTCGTCGTCGATCGTGCCGCTGGCGTCATGAAAGCTGGTGATGCCGAGCGAGAGGATGTTCTTGAGCCAGCCGATATAGGCCGGGCGCATCGATTCCCAGCTGGGCGTGGGGATGAATGCGCTGACCAGATCGAAGCGTTCGCGGATGATCCCGTTGGGTTCGCCGGCCGCGTCGTGCTCGATCAGACCGCTCTTGGGATCGGGCGTGGTGCGATCGATCTTGGCAATCTTGAGTGCGGCGGAATTGCTGACCGCCGAATGCGCGCCGGCGCGCACCAGCATCACCGGGTTGTCCGGCGTGGCCGCGTCAAGGTCGGCGCGCGTCAGGTTGCGCTTTTCGGCAAGGTTCGATTCCTGCCAGCCATAGCCGGTGATCCATTTGCCGGGGCCGAGTTGCGCCGCCTTCTTGCGCAGCATGTCCTGCACTTCGGCCACGCTGTGCGCGCTCTGGACGGCAATGTCGTTCGGCGCCATCGGCTTGGGGTGCAGGTGCGTGTCGGTGAAGCCGGGCATCAGCGTGCGGCCGGCCAGGTCGATCGTGCGATCGGCCGTGTAGCGATCCGCCAGTTCCTCGCCCCCCACGGCGACGATGCGGCCATCGCGGACGGCCACCGCCGAGCGGACCGAGAACGAGGGGTCGACGGTAAGCACATGGCCGTGGCGCAGCAGGAGATCGACCTTCTCCTTTGCCAGGGCCGGCGCAGCCCATGCCGCGGTGATCGCCAAAGCCGTGCCGAGCAGGCGCAACCGCTGCCTTGTCAAATGCGTCATTTCCCTATGCCCCCGTCTCGCGCTCAGAAACTGAACACCAAAAAACTGAACAACTGTCCGGAATGCTATCAGCATCCGCGCCCCGTTCAATCCACCCGTCCACCTTTGTTTGCCGTCCGCGCATTCCCGTTTGCCCGCGAACGAATGGTTGCCATTATAGGCAGGCGTTGCCATAGGCGCCGGCCGCTTCCCGACCCCGTTGCAAAGGAATCCTCCATGGCCACTGGCACGCCCACCGCGCGCGCTGTCGGCATCGACTTCGGCACCACGAATTCGGTCATCGCCACGACGGCCGGCGCTGGGGAGGCGGGGCTCGTCCGCTTCGACGCGCCCGACGGGACCAGCGCGGTTTTCCGTTCGGCCCTGTGCTTCTGGGAAGATAGCGCCATGCGCGGCGGGCTGGCGCACGAGGCCGGGCCGTGGGCCATCGCCGAATTTCTCGACATGCCCGATGGCAGCCGCTTCATCCAGTCGTTCAAGTCCGTTGCCGCCAACGCCCTGTTCGAACACGCCACGATCTTCGAAAAGCGCCTGCGGTTCGAGGATCTCGGCAAGGTGTTCCTGGAACACCTGCGCGCCCGTTCCGCCGGCGCGCTGCACGATCTGCCGGAACGGATCATCGTCGGCCGCCCGGTGCGCTATGTCGGGGCACGACCCGATCCCGCACTGGCGCGCGCCCGGTACGACGCGATGTTCGCGCTGCTGGGGCGCGAGGTACACTACGTGTACGAGCCGATGGGCGCCGCCTTCAGCTTTGCCGCGCGTCTCACCCAACCCGCGACGCTGCTCGTGGCGGACTTCGGCGGCGGCACCAGCGACTTTTCCATCGTGCGGGTGGAAGCGCCGGGCGCGGCGCAGCGGTGCGTGCCACTGGGATCGGCCGGTATCGGCATCGCCGGGGACCGGTTCGACTACCGCATCATGGACCATCTTGTGCTGCCGATGCTGGGCAAGGGCGGCACCTATCGCTCGTTCGACAAGGTGCTGGAAATCCCGGCCGGGCACTTCACCGATTTCGGCGACTGGTCGCGCTTGGCGCTGATGCGCAACCGGCGGACGCTGGAGGAACTGGAGCGCCTGCGCCGCGCTGCCAGCGATCCGCAGGCGATCGGGCGGATGATCGCGGTGGTGGAAAACGAGCTGGGCTATCCGTTGTACGATGCGGTCGGCCGGCTCAAGCGCGCGTTGTCGAGCGAGGAGCAGGCGACCTTCCGGTTCGACAGCCCGGCCCTGAAAGTGCAGGCCGACGTTAGCCGCGCGGATTTCGAGCAATGGATCGCGCCCGATCTGGCCCGGATCGGCGAAACCGTGGATGCGGCCCTCGCCAGCGCCGGGCTGGCGCCGCAGGACATCGACCATGTGTTCCTCACCGGCGGTTCCTCGCTCATTCCCGCCGTGCGCCGCCTGTTCACCGAACGGTTCGATGCGGGGCGCATCGATAGCGGCGAGGAGCTGACCTCGATCGCGCACGGGCTTGCGCTGATCGGGCAGGAGCCCGATCTGTCGATCTGGACGGTGAAGGACGAGGAACCGGCATGAGCGTGGCATTTCGCAGGGAAAGCGATGACGAGCATCTCGAACCGACATTCGAGATCCCGATCCCGCCCGGTCCCAATCTCGTCACCGCGCGGGGCCTGGCGCTGATCGCCGGCAAGGTGGCCGAGCTGGAGGCGGCGCTGCTGCCGCTGACGGACGAGGCGGAGGTGAAGAAGGTGCGGCGGGAACTGCGGTACTGGAGCACCCGTCAGGCGACCGCGCAACTGGCGCCGCAGCCCGGTGGCGCCACGGTGGAGTTCGGTTGTACCGTGACTTTCGCGCTGCGGGGCAAGGCGAAGACGATCACCATCGTCGGCGATGACGAGGCCGCCCCGGCAGATGGGCTTGTCTCGTTTTCCGCGCCGCTCAGCCGCGCGATGATGGGCGCGGAGGAAGGCGATTTCGCGGACTTCGGCGGCGAGGCCGATGCGATCGAAATTCAGGAGATCCGCGTTCCGGCTGCTTGATCTCCTGCGGAAAGGCAATCGCTGGCATCATTTTGCGCTTGGCTAACCGCGCCGCATGGCCCACGCGTCCGCGGCCGTTCCCGATTGCCGAGAGTTTCCCGTGCTGCAAAGTCTGTTCGCGTGTCTGCCGATCCTGGGACTGGTCGCTCTCGGCTTCGGTTTCGGGAAAGTGGCTCGTCCGGGCGTCGAGGGCCTTTCCGCGATCAACACGGCGGTCATGTACCTGTTTTTTCCCGCGCTGCTGTTCAAGGTGGGGGCGGATACCGATTGGCACGCGGTGTTCGAACCGGGGTTCCTGCTGGCCTTCGGGGGCGCGGCAATGCTGGCCTTCGCCCTTTCGCTGATGGTGCTGCGGCGCCTGTCCCCGCACGACCGGTCGGGCGCGATCGTCGGGGCGTTGAGCGCGTCCTATGCCAACACCGCGTTTCTCGGCCTGCCTCTGGCCGGGGCCTTGCTGGGGCAGATCGGAATTTCCGCCGCGATGCTGGCCAGCATGATACTTCTGCTGACGGTGGTGGCGGCCGCGCTGGTGCTGCTGCCATCGCAGGACGGCAGGGCTGGGCTTTCGACCAAGCTGGCGGGCGTGACGTTCCGCAATCCGCTGGTCGTCTCGGCGGTGTTGGGGATCGGCTGGTCCCTGCTGCGCCTGCCGATGCCGGTGCCATTGCACGATATGCTGTCGCTGCTGGGCGGCGCGGCGACGCCTTGCGCGCTGATCTCGGTCGGTGCGGCGATGGCGGGTGCGCGGATCGCGGGATCGCTGGCGGTCTGGATGGTGGTGTCCGGCAAGATGGTGCTGCAACCGGCGCTGACCGCGCTGGCGGCGCATCTATGCGGATTGCCGCCGGTGTGGACCAGCGCGGCGGTGTTGCTATCCGCCCTGCCGACGGGGGCGGTGCCCACGCTGCTGGCGCGGTCCAATGGCGTGGACCCGATGGGGCCGGCGCAGGCGTCGGCGATCACCACGCTTCTTTCGGTGGCGGCAACGCCGGTGGTGTTCGCGCTGTTCCCGCCCGTGTGAACGGTCAGGCGAGCAGGGCGGCGAGGTCGATGTCGGCCAGCGTCGCGAACTGCACGTCGGCGCGGGGCAGGGGTGTTTCGCCGATGCCGATCGCGCGGAAGCCGGCCGCGCGGATCGCCTCGATCCCGGCCGGGGCATCCTCGAAGCCGATCATCGCTTGCGGCGGCAAGTCGAAGGCCCGGGCACAGGCCAGGAACAGGTCCGGCGCCGGCTTGGGCAGGTGATCGGCGGGATCCGCGATGAACTCGAACGCCTCGGCCACGCCCAGCCGTTCCAGCAGGGCGGGAGCATTGCGGCTGGCGGAAGCGAGGCCGATGCGCAATCCACGCGTGGCCGCTTCATCGAGCAGCGCGGTCGCGCCGGGCAACAGGGCGTCCGCCGTCAGCGTGGAGATCGCATCGACGTAGAAGCCGTTCTTGCGCGCGGCCAGGCGCTCTATCTCGTCGTCCGGCAACGCGCGCTGCCCCAGCTTCAGGATGTGCCGCAGCGAATTGATCCGGTCGACGCCCTTCAGCGCTTCGTTGTCCTCGGCGGTGAACGGGATGCCGAGTTCGTCCGCCAGCCGCTTCCAGGCCGCGAAGTGCAGGGTGGCGCTGTCGGCGATCACGCCGTCCAGGTCGAAGGCGAGGCCCTTGATCGCGCTCATGCCGGCAGATCCAGCGTGACCGGCGTGGCGCCAACGGTCACCGTCTCGCCCCAATGGGACAAGGTCAGCGGTTCGCCTTCGATCGCATAGCGGGCCTTGCCGTTCGCGACCGTGAGCGTAACCGCGCGGCCGTGGAACCGCACGCCGAGTTCGTAATCGCCGGCGACGGGATGCGCGCGGGGGGAGAACGCCAGCGCTCCGTCGAGCGTCGATAGCCCGGCGAAGCCGAAGGCCAGCGCGTTCCAGCCACCGCCCAGCGCGGCCATGTGCAGCCCGTGCGCGGTATTGGCGTGGAGGTTGAGCAGGTCGGTCAGCACCGTGTCGGTCCAGTACCGCGCGGCGCGTTCGGTTTCGCCGGCCAGCGCCGCTGCCGCCGCGAAGCTGCTGGCGGAGAGCGTGGAATCATGGACGGTGAGCGCCTCATACACATCCAGCATCCGCTTGCGCATATCCGGCGCGAAGCGGTGGGGCAGCGTCGCGACGGCGAGCACCGCGTCCGCCTGCTTGCACACGCAATGGCGGTAGATGTGCAGCGGATGGTAGTGCAGCAGCAGCGGGAACTTGTCTGTTGGCGTGTCGCTGATCGGCCATGGCTGCTTGCCGAAAAACGCGTCATCCTGCGCGAAGACCTGCCGGGCTTCGTCGAAGGGCAGAAAGATCGTGTCGGCGGCGCGCAGCATGGCCTGCCGCTCCGCCGGGGAAAGCCCCGGATCGATGCCGTGGCGCTGTTCGAGCGAGGCGGCATAGCGCATGTGCTCGGCCGCCATCAGGTTGGTGTAGAGATTGTTGTCGACCAGCGCGGTGTATTCGTCCGGACCGGTCACGCGGTTGATCACGAAGGCATCACCGCGCGCCGGATCGTGCCAACCTGTCGCCAGCCAGATGCGCGCGGTTTCGGCCAGCAGCTCCGCCCCGCCCTCGCGCAGGATCGAGAGGTCGCCGGTGGATTCCACGTAGAGCCGCAGCGCGTGCGCGACATCGGCGTTGATGTGGTACTGCGCCGATCCGGCGAGGAAATAGGACGAACATTCGCGTCCGCCGATGGTGCGCCAGGGCAGCACCGCGCCCGTTTCGTGCCCCAGATCGCGCGCGTTCTGGCGCGCGGCGTCCAGCCCCGCCACGCGCCAGGCCAGCGCCGCGCGCGCCATGGCGGGCTGGGTATGGATCAGGAAGGGCAGGGCATAGGTTTCCGCATCCCAGAAGATGTGCCCTTCATAGCCTTCGCCGGTCTGGCCCTTGGCGGCGATGGAGCCGTGCCCGTCGCGGCGGACCGCCTGGGCGATCTGGAACAGCCCATGCCGCAGCGCGCCTTCGGCCACCGGATCGGCCAGGGCGAAGCGGGTTCCAGCCCAGATTGTGCTCCAGGCTTGCTCCTGTTCCGCCAGCAGGGCGTCGGCGCCGACGGCTGTGGCCGTGCCGACCAGCGTGCGGGCGCGCGCCGCCAGTTCGTCGGCGGGTGCATCGCTTTCGGCGACATAGGCGGTCAGCACCGGGATGCGCTGTGCCTCGCCCGCCGGGATGCGGACCTGCACCGGCGCGCTGCGGGCCACGGCCACGGTGAAGCCGCTCCGTTCGAGCCGGTCGGCGCGGCAGGGGAGGGGATCGGCGGGCACGGCCACTTCGTGCCAGGGGTCGGCCATCGCCTGCGTGATCCGCGGATCGTCGATATCCGCCGGCGGCGTGGCCAGCCGGGGGGCCTCGATCCCGCCGCTGATCGTCAGATCAATGGCACGCTCGCCGGCGACGACATCCACGACGCAGCCCGCCAGCGCCTGCTCCGCCATGCTGGCGAAACGGGTGAGCGTGATCGTCGCATCGCCGTGCCGCACCGTCTGGCGCAGCACGCCCCGCTTCATGTCGAGTTCGAGCGGCGCGTCGATTGCGATCGGCGTGCCGTCGATGCCGATCGCGATCTTCGTTCCGTCGGCAACGGAAAGGCGCACGTCGCCACCGCGCGGCAAGCCATGCGCGCCCTCGTGGTAGTCGATCGGTACCCGGTCATAGACGCCGTTGAGATAGACGCGCGGCAGATCGTCCGTGCCGGTTTCGGCGCGAATGCCGATGAAGCCATTGCCGATCGCGAAGATCGCCGGAACCTGCGGCCCCAGATCCAGCGGGGCGGCCAGGGTCCAGCCGTCGCGAATCATCCGGGCCTGCGAAAAGTCTGCGCGAGCCCCGTCGGCAGGGTGCATTCCATCTCTCCCATGGGTGCCTGAGGCGCCTACGAAAGCGCCGGAACACGGTCCGAAACACATTAATGATATGCATTTCATTACCGAAATGCTAGCTTCCGTTCAAGCCGCATGACGGCATGATGCGCAATAAGGGAGAGGCAGGCGTGGCATTTGCGGGAATCAGTGCGCAGAAACCGGAAGAAACCGCGGGGAATGCCGGCGGTGCCGCCGCAGCCCGGGCGGGCTGGTTCGTGACCTTCGCGCTGTGCCTCGGCTACGCCACGTTCGCGATTCTCCTGAACAGCGTGGGAACGGCGATTCTCCAGTCGACGGGCTATTTCCATGTCGACAACCGCGCGGCCAGCACGCTGGAAGCGTTCAAGGATATCACCATCGCCGTGGCCTCGTTCACGCTGGCATCGCACTTGCCGCGCTTTGGCATCCGGCGTTCGATGGTTGCCGCGCTGCTCATCGCCGGGCTGGGATGCGTGGCGGTGCCGCTGGGCGATTCCTTCTGGGCGATGCGGCTGATGTTCTTCGCCACCGGGCTTGGCTTCGCGCTCATGAAAGTGGCGGTCTATTCGTCGGTCGGCCTGCTGACCGGATCGGCATCCGGCCATGCGCGCTTGCTGGGGATCATCGAATCCGGCTTCATGGCCGCGGTCGTCTCCAGCTCCTGGATTTTCGCGGCTTTCATCGATCCCACGGATCCGTCGTCGCCTTCGTGGCTGAATACCTACTGGCTTCTTGCCGGCCTGTGCCTGGTCGCAGCCCTGGCTGCTGCTTTCGTAAGCATCGATGAGCGGGGGCTGGTGGCGAAGCCGGAAGGCGATGCCGCCGCGCCGCGCGCGTTTCCGGCCATGCTCGCCTTGTTGCGGCTGCGGCTGACGCAGGTCTTCATCGCCGCGATCTTTCTCTACGTGCTCATCGAGCAGGGCGTGGGGACGTGGCTACCCACGATCAACCACCGCGTGCTGGGGCTCGATGGCCAGATCGCGGTGCAGGCGGCGTCGGCTTTCGCCATGTCGATCGCGCTGGGGCGGCTCGTTGCGGGCCTGCTGGTGACGCGAGTAGGATGGTTTCCGCTCATGCTCGGTTGCCTGACGGGCATGGCGGCGATCCTGCTGGCGGTGCCAGGTATGGTGGGGACGGATGCCCATGCGCTGGTCACGTCATGGCGCGATATCCCGCTTCCGGCGCTATTATTGCCCGCGATCGGGTTCTTCATGGCGCCGATCTATCCCACGCTCAACTCGGTGATCCTGAGCAGCGTGCCCAAGGCGCGGCAGCCGGGATTGATCGGCCTGATCGTGGTGTTCTCTGCGCTGGGCGGTACCACCGGATCGCGGATTGTCGCCGAGCTGTTCTCCGCTATTCCGGACGCCCGCGTTCTGTACAGCCTGCTGGTGCCGATCGCGCTGCTCGCAGCCGGCGTGATCGTGCTGAAGAGGCTGGCCGAGGAAGGGGTGTCTGTCGACTGACCTAGGTCTCGCGCACGATCAGGCGCGTGGGCAGCACGGTGGACGCGGCGCGGCCGCCTTCGATCTTCTGCATCAGCTTTTCGACCAGAATCGCGCCGGCGATGTGGGTTTCCTGCTCCACCGTGGTGATCGCCGGGGTGAAGGCTGCCGCCGGCGGAATGTTGTTGTACCCGACCAGCGCGAAATCCTCCGGCGCGCGCAATCCCCGTTCCTTGAATGCGGCGATCACCGCCATGGCCGCGGTGTCGGAAAAGGCGAAGACGGCATCGGGCGCGGGATGCGTGGCGAGGTAGGCGGCGGTATCGTTGAGCGTGGAGGTGTACGACATGTCGCCCGTGCGCAGCACCCGGATGGACGCGGATTTGCCGTGCGTCGCCTCGCTCAGCCCATCGTGGCGCATCGCGATTTCGGCATGGTTGGTATCGCCGATGAACAGCCAGTCCTTGCGCCCCGACCGCAGGAAGTATTCGCCCGCCAGCCGTCCGCCCAGGCGATTATCGCTGCCCACGGCGCAATAGGGCTCGGTCGGATCGACCGCGCCCCACACCACGAACGGCACGCCCAGCTTGGCCAGATCGCGCAGCATCGGATCGCGTTCGCCCTGGCCCAGGAAAATGAAGCCGTCGACCACGCGTGCGTTGACTTGGTCCTGATAGGCGCGTTCGTCCTGCGCCGCGGGCGGGGAAAGCAGAAGATCGAGCTTCCGGACGGCCAGCGCTTCGGCAACGCCGGCCAGCAGTTCGAAGATGAACGGGTCGGCGATTCGGCCGCCCCGGTGCGAGCCGAAGTCGAGCACCACGCTGATCGTGTCGGTGCGGGTCTGCCGCAGTTTCTGCGCGTTGCGGTTCACCGCATAGCCGTGCGCGCGGGCCACCTCGAGCACGTGATCGCGCGTGGCCTGGGTCACCAGAGGACTGCCGCTAAGCACGCGCGAGACGGTGGGCTTCGATACGTTCGCGATGCGGGCGATGTCTGCCATGCTGACCCCCATCGATCGTGACCGTTTTTTCCGGATACCCGCTTCGTCCGCCACCCGTTGCTCCCGCCCTTTTGTGTTGCGCGCGCGTTATTGCAGGGTTCCGGTTAAAAATGAACAGCTGCAACTTGCCCTTGAAATGCATTTCATGACTCGTTAAAGGGCTGTCATGCACTCGCCGCAAAGGCGATGATCAAGGGAGAGAGGTGCATGAGACTTTCCATGAATGGCATGGTGCGTTCCGGTGTGGCGGCAGGCGCGATCGCGCTGGCGCTCGCGGCGAATGCCGTGCAGGCCCAGGACGCCGCAGCCCCGCAGGACGCGGCCGCTTCCGAAACCGTTGACGATGCCAACGCCATCGTCGTGATCGGTACCCCCGGCGGCGCGGGCGTGCGCAAGCAGGATGCTTCCTACGCCATTACCACCATCAACGAAGCCGCGCTCGAACGCATTTCGCCCAAGAGCACGGCCGAAGTCTTCACGCTCGTTCCCGGCGTCTGGGCCGAAAGCTCCAGCGGCGTGGCCGGTGCGAACATCGACGTGCGCGGTCTGCCGGGCGGCAGCGATGCGCCGTGGGTGACGATGTCGCTCAATGGCGCGCCGATTTACGGCACGGAATCGCTGTCGTTCATGGACAACAGCTCGATCTTCCGCACCGACGAGACGATCGCCTCCACCGAAGCCGCGCACGGCGGACCGAACGCGGTGTTCTCCAACGGCGAAGTCGGCGTTACGCTCAATTTCAACCTGAAGAAGGGCGGCGAAACCACCGAGGGCCGGGTCAAGCTTTCGGCCACGGACTACGGCTCGGCGCGGGCCGATGCGGTCATTTCCGGTCCGCTGGGCCACGATCTCTATTACATGATCGGCGGCTATGTGCAGCAATCGCCGGGCATCCGCGATGCGCAGTTCAAGTCGGAGAAGGGGCGCCAGATCAGCGCGCAGCTGACCAAGAAGTTCGACAACGGCGAAATCAGCATCTGGACCCGCGTGACGGACGATCACGGCCAGTGGTACCTGCCGATGGCGCTCAACACCGGCAACGATCTGGGCACGTTCTCGCAGCTCGGCAACGCCACGCGCTATGCCACCTTGCAGGTCGGGCCGAACGAGACGAAGACCTATGACTTCGCGCGCGGTCGCGGCTGGAAGGGCAGCCTTTCGGGCCTGAACCTGAAGTTCGATCTGGGCGGCGGCTGGTCGGTGCGCGACAACCTGTCCTACACCAACGGCAATGCCGATACGCTCGGCTTCGTGCCGGACGGCTCGCCTATCCGCGTCAGCGCCCTGCAGGCGGCCAACCCGGGCCTGGGCACGATCAAGACGGCCGGCGGCGCGACGCTGAACGCCAACGACTGGATCCAGAACTACGGGCACTGGGTGGTCGAGAAGAAGATCGAATCGTTCACCAACGATCTCAGCGTCAATTTCCATTCCGGCATCAACAACTTCACCGCGGGTTACTATCGCGCGGACTGGTCTGCCGATGATTTCTGGACGCTGGGCAACGCCGTGCCGGTCCAGAACGTGCAGAACGGCGATCTGCTGCAAAGCGGCATCACCTGCGGGATGCTGGCCAGCGCGGGATCGGGATCGAGCTGTTTCCACTATGGCATCCGCTCGTCGGGCGATGCGCAGGTCAACGCCATCTACCTGGCCGACAGCGTGCAGGTGACGGACAAGCTGCGGATCGATCTGGGCGTGCGGCACCAGTGGCTGGCGCTCGATTACGTGATCGATTCCAACGACTCCGGAACCTACGGCTATCCGGACGGCACGGTGAACCAGCGCAACCACGTCACCGCGAAGAAGTTCGCCTATTCGGCGGCGGCCAACTATGCGTTCGACCCGCACCTTGGCGTGTTCCTGCGCTATTCCAAGGGCTATCGCTACCCGAACTTCGATGATCTGCGGAACGGCAATCCGAACGTGTTCGGTGTCAGCCAGCTGGAAGGCGGGGTGAAGTATTCCAGCCAGCTCCTGTCGCTCTACGCCACGGTTTTCTATAACAAGAACAACAATTTCGACTCCACCGTCGGTTCGGTGGTGGCGAATTCGCAGTTCAAGACGCGGGCCTATGGCCTCGAACTGGACGGCAACCTGCGCCTCGGCGCCTTCGGGTTCGCAACCCTCGCGACCTTGCAGAACGCCAAGGTCACCGCTTCGTCGACCCCCGGACAGGTGGGCAACGAAGTGCTCCGCCAGCCGAAGTACCAGGTCCGCCTTTCGCCCAGCTATGACGTGACCGTCGGCGCGGTGAAGGTCAGCCTGTTCGGCGCGGCGTCGTTCATCGGGGCGCGCTGGAGCGATCTGGCCAACTCCTCGCGCCTGCCGGCGTACACCAAGCTGGATCTCGGCGCGCAGGCGAAGCTCGATTCCGGCCTGTTCTTCTCGGTGCGGGCGGACAACCTCAACAACAGCCATGGCCTGACGGAAGGCGATCCGCGCAATCCGGCGACGCCGAATGGCCGCCCGATCCTGGGGCGTTCGGTGCTGTTCAGCCTGGGTTACGATTTCTGACGTAAACCCTGGCCATCAATTCCCTCCCCTCTCGGGGCTGGAACCTCCCTCGGTTCCGGCCCCGTTTCTTTTGCGGCGTGTTTTTGACGGAGATGCGGATAGCCAGCCAGCCGCCGCCCGGTTATGCCCCGCAGGGGGCGCATTCGAAGCAAGGAAGTTTGCGATGAAGCAGGTTGCGTTGGCTATGATTCTGGCGCTGGTGGCGCCGGTTGCGGCAAATGCCGCCGATACGGGTGCGGTTGCGGCGACGACCGCGGCGAAGTTCACGATCGATACGCCGATTCAGGACATCGTGGCCAACGAGCAGGGCAAGGCCGTGATCGAGCGGAATTTCCCCGGCCTGACCGCGCGGCCGGAATACGAGATGTTCAAGGCAATCAGCCTCAAGGCGCTGCAGCCCTATTCCAGCGGCAAGATCACCGACGAAATGCTGGCCAAGACGCAAAGCGAACTCGCCGCGATCCAGTAAGGGCGTCCGACAGCCCATTGATGATGCCCCTATCGGGTGCGGAAACAATTGGCGCTTTCATTGCCATAACCTGTGCTCTAGGCTCGACATGCGATAACAAGACGCAGGTGGAGAGTATGGGGCGCAGGATGCTGAAAGGGCTGGCCGTGGTGCTGGCGGCGGGGTGCTGTTCGGGTGGTTCGGCGGCATTCGCCCAGACGGCCGCCGCCCGGGCTGCCGATCCGCCCAGCGCGACGACAAGGGCGGTCAATGAGGCCGCGCGCGCCGCCGCGCCGTTTCAGGACCGGCGTGATTACGACTTCGCCGCGCGCGGTTTCGTGGCGACGCGCAAGGACCCGCTGATCCGCGCCGCCGACGGGCGTGTGGTGTGGGATCTCAATACCTTCAGCTTCGTCGAAGCCCCGGCGCCGGATACGGTCAACCCCAGCCTGTGGCGCCATGCACAGGTGCTTTCGCGCGCTGGGCTGTTCAAGGTTTCCGACCGCATCTGGCAGGTGCGCGGGTTCGATATCGCCAACGTGACCTTCGTGAAGGGCGACAAGGGCTGGATCGTGATCGATCCGCTGACGGCGGACGAAACAGCCCGCGCGGCCTATGATCTCGTGACCGAACAACTTGGCAAGCGGCCAGTCAGCGCGATCATCTATACCCATTCGCATATCGACCACTTCGGCGGCGCGGGTGGCATTCTGCCTTTCGCGGTGCCAGACGTGCCGATCCTGGCGCCGCAAGGCTTCACCGACGCGGCGGTGGGTGAAAACGTGATCGCCGGCCCGGCCATGGCGCGCCGCGCGATCTATCAGTTCGGGCTGACGCTGCCCAAGGGACCCACCGGCAACATGGGTTCGGGGATCGGCATGGCCGTGGCACCCGGCACGCAGGGGCTTGTTCCGCCCAATCGCGAAATCGCGAAAACCGGCACGGAGATCGTGCTCGACGGGGTGAAGCTGCGCTTTCAGGTGACGCCGGGCACGGAAGCCCCGGCCGAAATGAACATCGGCTTCCCGGACTGGAAAGTGGCCGATCTTGCCGAAAACGCCAATGTCACCCAGCACAACATCCTGACCCCGCGCGGTGCGGTGGTGCGCAACGCCAAGGCGTGGGCGCAGGGGCTGACAGAGGCGATCGATTTCTTCGCCGGTGCCGACGTGATGATTACCAGCCACGGCTGGCCGCGCTTCGGGGCGGCGGAAATCACCGACTTTCTCGGTAAGCACCGCGATGCCTATGCGTACCTGCACGACCAGACCGTACGGCTGATGAATCAAGGCCTGACGGGCGATGAGATCGCCGCGAAGCTGACGCTGCCGAAGGCGTTGCAGCAGGAATGGTACGACCGGCCCTACTACGGTTCGCTCAGCTTCAACGCGCGCGCGGTCTATCAATTCTACATGGGCTGGTACGATGGCAACCCGGTGCATCTCGCTCCGTTGCCGCCCGAGGAAGGCGGCCGCCGTTATGTCGAGGCGCTGGGCGGCGCGGCGCGGGTGCGGCAGCTGGCGCAGGCGGCCTATGACAAGGGTGACTATGCCTGGGCAGCGGAACTGCTCAACCGCGCGGTCTTTGCCGATGCCGGTGACACCGCCGCGCGCGATTTGCTGGCGCGCTGCTATCAGCAACTCGCGTGGCAGAGCGAGAACTCGCTGTGGCGCAACATGTACCTGACGGGCGCGAGCGAATTGCGCGGGGCGCAGCCTCCGGCCGCATCCGCCATCTCGCCCGGAATCGCCGGCTCGCTGACGCCGGACCAGTTGTTCGATGTGCTCTCGGTCCGCTTTGCGGCCGAGAAGGCCGGCGATGCGAAGCTGCGTCTGGCGTTCGTGTTCCCCGACCGGAATGCGCAAGTGACGGTCACGGTCGCCAACGGCGTGCTGGTCCACCGGCCGGGCGTGGTCGGTACGCCCGATGCAACGCTGACGATCAAGTACGCCGATCTCGTCGCGGCGCTGCTCCGCGGCCAGCCGCTCGCGCCCAAGATCGCCTCGGGCGAAGCCAGGATCGAAGGGCAAATGGCCGCGTTCGCGCAATTGGTGAGCTGGATAGACAAACCGACGCCGCCGTTCGCGATCGTCACGCCATGACGGCACCGGAAGGAGAAGGATGATGACTGTTCGCAGAAAGAGTGCCGTTGGAGCATGTGCCGCCGCGCTGGCCTTCGCGCTTCCCTCCGCCGCCGTGCTTGCACAGGCCGCGCCGGCCGCTACCGCTGCGCCGGCCCGCGAGGCTGAGATCGCCCGGGAAGCCTACAGCTACCTTTACCCGCTGGTGGTGATGGACGTGACGCGGCGGCAGGCGACGCAGAAGGGCGCGACCGGCATGGGCGCACCGGTCAACACGTTCCATCATAACCAGGCGTTCCCGCCGGGCGATTTCCGCGCGGTGGTGCGGCCCAATTTCGATACGCTTTATTCGAGCGCCTGGCTGGATCTGGCGGATGGCCCGATCCTGCTGACGATCGGGAACACGCAGGGGCGGTACTACATGCTACCGCTCTACGACATGTGGACCGATACCTTCGCGGTGCCGGGCAGCGAGACGCTGGCACCGGAAGGCGGCCGGTTTGCCGTAGTCGCGCCCGGCTGGAAGGGCGCGTTGCCCAAGGGCGTGGAGCGGATCGATTCCCCCACGCGCTATGTCTGGATCATCGGCCGGGTGCAGACGAACGGCCCTGCCGACTATCCCTTCGTGCACCGTATCCAGCAGGCGTTCGCGCTGGCCCCGCTCAACCCCGGCGCGAAGGGACCTGCGCGCGCGGCTGATGTGCCCGTTCCGGCGGACAAATCGCCCGTGGCCATCGTCAACGCGATGAGCGCGGCGGAATTCTACGAAACGGCGATGCGGCTGATGGTGGACAATCCGCCGCACTTTAACGACCAGCCCCAGTTGGCGCGGCTGGGCATGGTGGGCCTGCGGGCCGGGCAGGGGTTCCGCTTCGCTGGTCTTGTGCCGTCCGTGCAGCAGGCCCTGACCCAGGCCAAGGCGCAAGGGCCGGCCAATCTGCTCCGCTATGTCGGACAGGCCGGACGGCAGCGCGATGGCTGGCGCACGATGACGACCTCGATCGGCTCCTATGGCGTCGATTACGACCAGCGCGCGGCGGTGGCCCTGACCGGCCTGGGTGCCAACCACCCCGTCGATGCCATCTACCCACGCGCAGCGGCCGACAAGGATGGCAAGCCGCTGGACGGGGCTAACCGCTATGTCGTGCATTTCAAGGCCGGCCAGTTGCCGCCGGTCCGCGCGTTCTGGTCGCTGACGGCGTACAACAAGGAAAGCTATACCGATCCGAACGCGATCGACCGCTATGCCATCGGCGATCGCGACAAGCTGTCCTTCAACACCGACGGCTCGCTCGACCTCTATCTCCAGGCGGATGATCCTGGGGCGGACAAGCGCTCCAACTGGCTGCCGGTGCCGCGCGGGCCGTTCGACATGAACCTGCGGCTCTACAGCCCGAAGCCCGAAGCGCTGTCCGGCGATTGGCCGATGCCGGTGGTGGAACGGTTGCCCTGAGGAGCGACGCCGGCCCGATTGCGCCGGCGATCGCTGCTTGTCACAGCGGCGAACGCCGGCTCCGATCGGTCGGATTATTTCACCAGGTGCGCGCTCTGGATGGTCAGCGCGAACAGCGCGGTCAGCGCGTCGGAAATGCTCTGGTCGGTCGATACCGTATAGACCAGCGGCGTTCCGTCGCGCGCTGCGGAGGCGCACTTCTGGAGCGCCGGCAGCACGTTGGTCAGATAGGGGGCGACATTGGATTGCGACCAGGAATCCCCTGTCAGCGCATCGGGCAGGTATTCCGTGTAGAGGATTGCGATCTTGATGCCGCGGTTCTTGATGGCGGTGCAGTTGGTGAAGTGCGCGGTCGTCAGCTCACGGTTCCAGCGGCTTGATCCGATCTGCTCGTCGGTCACGCCGTCGGTAATGATGAACAGCACTTCCTGCGGTTTGGCAGTCGTGGTCCCGTCGCCCGGATTGGGCATCGTCGAGTTCATTGCGGTAAGCATATTGTTGAACTCGGTCGCCTTGTCGTTGATGTTGGTCGACGATGTCGGCTTGCCGTTGGCGTACCAGAAGTCGGTCGTGCTATCGAGATCGGGGATGTTGGACGTCGTCATGTTCTGGACGTCCGTCATCGAGGTGTGGGTGGTGACCGGTGTCGAATAGCCCGGATGCGTCCAGTCGAAGCTGAATACCTGCATCTTGTAGGTAACGTTGTTCTTCGTCGCCATGTTCTGCGCGAAGGGAATGAGGTCCTGTGCCGCCAGCGTCTCGGCGCCGATGCGCAGCGGGATGGGGGATGCGGTGGGATAGAGCGTGGTATAGTTGTGCGTCAGCCAGTAACCGTCGGCATAAAACCCGGTGATGGATTTCGACTGGTTGCTGAGATTCTTGTACGTAAACGAGAACCTGTTGCTGGCTACCGAAACGGATGTTCCGATCTTGGTGCCGTTTTGATCGTACAGGTTCTTGGAACTGTCGATCTGATACCAGGTCTTGTACCCGGTATTGCCCGAATTATAGTAATTCCCGTCCAGGAATACGTCACGGCTGTTGGATGTCTTGATGTTGATGCCGTCGGCACGCGGGTCCTGCGCGTGGCACGCGAAGGCGCAGCCGGTGGCAGTGCGGATGGAGGTAAGGCCGCTCGAGGTCGAGGGCAGCAGCATCGATGGCGATTTGTCCATCGTCAGGAAGAAGTTGATGTGCGGGGCCTGCGCCGCGTTGGCGGTCGAGGACCCGGCGATGGGCAGCGTGGCATAGCCCAGGATGCCGCCGAACAGGTTCACCGATTTCGCGGTGTAGCTCACCACGATCGTGCGGCCGCTGTTGAGCGCGCCGGTATCGACCAGGCTGACGGTGAGATCGGTGGAGGCGTTGAACTGGATGTCCTGCAGCCCGCTGACCTGCGAAATGAAGATCTGGCGGGCGGCCGCCAGCGCGGTATCGGTCGATTGCTGCATCAGCGTGGCGTTGGTTCCGGCCAGCGCCGCCGCGTCCGCCGCCGCGTTCATGCGCGTCTGCTGCGTTTGCGCACGGCCATAGTCGATGCCCATGCCCACGGCGAACAGCATCGGGATCAGCAGCGCGGCCATCATGATGAGCACGTTGCCCTGGCTGTCATCGCGCAGCCGGCGCGCGGTTTCGCGCAGCGAATGGAACAGTCGCATGGGGGGCAGCCTCATCACTGGAGGGGAATCTGATCGGACAGGCGCGGAAGCATGAAAATCCGATCGTTCATGGTGATCGTTGAGATGAATCCCAGGCCGAATTGCGGCGTGTAGGGATACGAAACCTCGCCCATCAGGAAATAGGCGCCGGGCTTGTTCGGTGTCACCGTCTTGTCGGGCAGCATCGCCTGGGGCACCAGGTTGGTGGTCAGCGTAACCGAATTGCCCACCGTCAGCGGTGTCCAGTTGGTGGTCGATTTGCTCCACACCACCTTGGCGGTGTTGGCATCGACGACCTGCACCTCGCTCACGCGGATCTGGGCGATGCCGTTGTCATACGGGCTGAGCACCATCGCGCTCGATCCCATGATCGTCTGCAGGTCGGCCGAGGACACGGCGCCATAGCGCGAGACGAGATCGGTCACCGCGCGGGCGGACCGCGTGACCTTGCGGTTGCAGGTGATCGCGTCGCTGATCACGTAGGCGCCCAGATACAGCAGGATCAGCACCGGCAGGCAGATGGCGAATTCCACCAGCGCCACGCCGCGCGCATCGCGGGCAAGGCGGCGTACCGAAGCGTGCAGGCGGCGCAAAAGCGGCATCGGGCGCATCAGTAACCCTCCGTCTTCATGACCGAGGTTGCCAGCAGCATGCGCTGCGAACCGGGGCGGTTGGACAGGTCGAAGCCCAGCGGGCCGGCCAGCGTGGGCCAGTTGTAGATCAGCCGCACCACCACCACCGCGCCCTGCGTCCCCGGGGTATAGGCGAAGGTATTGGTGATGTTGCCGTTGGAATCGTAGGTGAAGGTTGGCAACGCGGTGTTGGCCGAGGAGAAATTGGTGACGTTGGTCACGTCGACATAGAGCCGGCTGCACTGCAGGAACGTGGGCAGGGAAGCGCAGGCGGCCTCCTTGAACTGCTGCTGCGGCGTCTTGGTGACGTTGCCCTGCGCGTCCTTGACCCCGGTGAAGTTCTGCTGCGCCTGCCCGGTCAGGATGAGGCGGGCGGATGTTTCGGTGGCGGTTTCCAGGCCCTGCTGCGCGAAATACATCACCGCGATCTCGAAGATGGCGACGATCATCGCGATCAGGACGGGCGCCACCAGCGCGAACTCCAGCGCGGTTGCCCCGCGCACATCGCGCAGAACCGCCGCGCGAAACGCGCCACGCCACCGTCCGATTGTCCAACCGCGGACCATTCCCCATTCTCCGAGCCCAGTAATGCAGGCTCACATTAGAGGGTCAGCCTTAAGGCGTGGTAAACTTGCGGGCGGCGAATAAGGGCCGTTTCGGAGGGGAGGGGCATGGCGCGGATAATGCCTGCCGGATGCTAGGCTGCCATGCCGATCCGGCCGCGCCGTGCCCTGCGGTGGAGCGGAAAATCATGTTTCGGCAAATGCGTGTTGAGATTTCGTTCTGGCCGCTGCGGAGGAAGGGTGGTTCGAAACCATGCTCTGCGGGCCGTTAACGTTGGCGTACCAACTGGTGCCGGGGCGGGACGCGCGGGAAAACCGCTGCGGTCCGTCGGTTAAAGAGCGGAAGATGGTGGACGCACTAGGGCTCGAACCTAGGACCCGCTGATTAAGAGCCATGATCAGAGGGTCCTAGCATGTCCGCATGTGTCCGAAAATGGCGGAATTCTGCGATTCAGAGTCCGCATTGTTCTTGAAATGTTCGCCAGTATCCACTACAAAAAGCTACCTAAGGTAGCGGGTATATATGGCGAACAAAGTAGGTTTGACGGACGCTAAGATCGCAGGACTGAAGGCGCCGGCTGCGGGTCAGATTGAGCTCGCCGATGGTATCGTCCCCGGCCTTAGGCTCCGCATGGGTGCCAGTGGTATCAAGACGTACATTCTGCGCAAGCGGGTTCAGGGCAAGTGGTTGAATGTGACGATCGGACGCCATGGTCCGGGTTTCACCCTGGCCCACGCCCGCAAGAAGGCGCGCGATCTGCTTGTTGATGTCGAGCAGGGCAAGAGCATCGCCAGAAAAGCGGGCGCAAAAAGGAAGGGATCAAAAGGCGTCGGGACAGTCGCGGAGCTCTACGAGACGTACCTTGCTCAGCAGATCGAGGGCAAAAAACGGAGCGCGAGGGAGTTCGATCGGGTCTTCCGAAAGTACATTGAGCCGGAGATTGGAGACCGGCTCGCGGACTCCATTACCCGAAGTGACGTGAGCCGCTTCGTTGAGAAGATTGCGTTCGAGCGGGGCAAGGAAACCCTGACGATGGCGCGCATCGTGTATCGCCATCTTTCGACCTTCTACACGTGGGCGCTCACCAGACTCGAGCATATGCCAGCCAACCCCTGCCGGGATGCGTGGCGCCCGAAGCGGAATGAACCTCGAGATCGTGTACTGAGCGACCGCGAGCTAGCGGCACTATGGCAGTCTGCCGTCGAGGATGGCTATCCATTCGGTCATCTTGTGCAGATGCTTGTCCTTACGGCTCAGCGCCGGGGCGAGGTGCTCGATGCAGCGTGCGACGAGTTTGATTTCAAGGCGAAAGTCTGGACAGTTCCGGGCGACCGAGCGAAAAACGGCAAGGCGAATGTGGTGCCGCTATCCGCGCAAGCCCTGGCAGTCATCACCGAGATATTCATGGCGGCTGGCATCGACCCCGACGAGGCCCACAAGCAATCCCAGATCCTGTTAGCATCGAAGGTCACCAATACGAACAGCGTCAGCGGACTATCGAAGGCGTGGAAGCGGATCAGGGCAAGCGTGGACGAGAAGCTCGGTTATGAGGCCGGTCACTTCACAATGCATGATATTCGACGGACGGTGGCAACCGGTCTCCAGCGTCTTGGCATACCCTTGGTCGTTTCTGAGGCGGTCCTCAATCACCAGTCAGGATCAGCTATGGCTGGCGTCGCTGGGGTCTATCACCGTCACCAGTATACCAACGAGAAACGCGAGGCGCTGGCGTTGTGGGGTAAGGAGGTAATGCAGATCGCAGCCAAGTACCCAGCCGAGGCCAAAGACGGTTAATCTCAGAGGGGATTGAATCCGCTAAAAAAACACCCAGCCAGAAAACGCAGGACTATGGACCTTGCTCCAGCCATTTCGAGCCGATCTCTAGAAGCGCCAATGGCGAAGGACTTCGCGGACATATCCAGGCGTCTCGCCATTGCGGGGAATGCCGCCTGCGCGTTCGACCGCCCCTGGACCAGCATTGTAGGCAGCCACCGCGAGGTGAACCACGCCGAACTTGTCGAGCATCTGCCGCAGATACCGCGCAGTGCCGAAAATGTTAGCCATTGGATCGAAGCGATTGAAGACCCCGAGGTCCTTTGCCGTTGCGGGCATCAGCTGCCCAAGCCCCGCGGCGCCTGCCGGACTGACGGCCAAAGGGTTGTAGCGAGATTCCGTCCAAACGAGTGCATCGAGCAGGCCTGCGGGCAGTGAATACTTCGCTTCCGCCGCATAGATGTGGGGCAGGTAGCTTGCTCGCCTGAAGCCGGATGGGCCAGGTTGGGCCTTTGGCTCGTATCTGTAGGGCAGGTTGACCCGAGCATTTTGCGGCCCAGTCATAACAAGTGCCGGGTCGTCTTGGGCAGATCGCCAGAGCCCATGTTCGACCAGCTGGAAGCCGTTCGATGTTTCAGCAATCCGAAACCCTTCGGTGTGGCTGGCGGGCACTTCGATTGTGGCTGGCGCAGGCAAATCCTGGGCTCTGGCGGGGATAGCAGAGGTGATCGCGATGCCTGCGATCAAGATAGCTTTCATTGTCATTTCTCGATCCTTGTATAGCCGAATCGAGTGAGAACATATAAAGAACATATGACGTAGGTGAACTTCGTGAGGGCAGGGGTGAAGGTCGTGTCAGCGCCGGCATAGGCGGCGCTCGCCGCAAGCGCCGCGATTGCGACCGGGATGGCAATGTTGAGGGTCTTGCCGAGACCCTTGACGCTGGCGCGCCTGGGGAGTGTGAGAGACTGCATGTGAAGCTCCGGTTGGAGGGGTGGTCACAGCGTTCTTGCGTTCGCTGTGTGTTCCACATGCATCTAGGAAATGGTCGTAGGAAAGTGTTCAGCGGCAATACCGCCTGGAGGTGGAAGGATGCGGACGCATCTTTTCCCGTTCAACGCATAAAATCGACGATAAAGGCGTACCATCAGTCATTTTGTGTCGGTGAACGCCGTCCCGGGAGGCGGGATTTGGCGACGACTCGGATAAAGGAACTGATTCGCCTCTAAACGAGATGTTCCGTTTATGTTCTTTTCGTTTTCCTACATGGGATGCTTCGCGTTATGCCTGCGAGTCGCACCAGTGCAGAACCTAGGAGACAACCATGCACCATCCAACCGCCGCCGCCAGACCGGCCAATGAAAGCCTGGCACGCGTGCTCGCCCATGCGATCGAAGCCGCTGGCAAACCTCGCCACCGGATTGCCAATGAATGCGGCATGCATCGCGAGACCCTGCTTCGCCTTGCGCGCGGCGAGCGGCCTATCGGGCTCGACGAAGCAGCACGTGTGCTCTCCGCCTGTGGAGCCCATCCCCGCGCATCCATGATCCTCGCACTCGCCGGGCAGGAAGATCTCGCCTGCGAGTGGATGCATGGCGAGATGGGCGAATTTCTCGAAGAGTTCTTCACTAGCCTCCCAGTCCATCTTCAGCGGACCCTCGGACGGCGGATTGAGGATCTGCGGCCTCGGTGGGCCAACGGCACCTCACAGCTTGTGGCACGAATGCTTGCCAAGCACATCGATGATTTCGTGGGCCGAGACATCACGATGCCACTGTCACGGTAGCCTGAGAGTTCGGAGGGGACCGAACCCAAGCGAATGAGATCAACAATGCCGAATGCAACACTGGATGAAGCGCACACTGTTGATTTCTGCTGAGAGTTGACCCGGGAGGGGCGTAAATTTCCACTGAGAAGTGACCCATGTTTTGACCTTCCCCCTGGCTGACAGGTCGGGGGAACGAGGAGTGATCGACATGGACCTTTTGAG